>JAYUWT010000573.1:0-19461 GCA_043753405.1 Saprospiraceae bacterium
CGAAGCTTCATAAGTTTGTCTTTCACCATCTTTGTACCCATCCAGTTGCCATTCATCTGCATTGATATCAGTAATGGAACCTCCACCTCTTAATTCCAATGTAAGAAATAAATTTTCAGAAAGATAACTTTGGATACCCAGGCCCAGAAAACCTTCTATATCAACACTGTTGAACAGGTCTTTGTCGTCAGCCGGCTCACCTGCTGTGGTTAAAGTCAATAAAGTGGCTGAATTAAAATTGTATGGGGCACCACCACCTGCGATATGAGTTGCAAATTCATTCAATGTTACATCATCTTCATTGACAGTATGGGTAACCTCAGCTTTTTGCAACAATGAAAATTGGGGGCCTACAGAAACAAAAAATTTCGTTCCTGTTCCGGGATCTTCACCAAAAATATGGGTATAAGTTACTGGAATACTTATATAATCCAGTTTGATCTCTTTTCTCAACTGGTCACCATTACCGTAACCATCTTTATACTTCTGGCCGCCTTTCTGAAGGCCGGCACCGATGGACAATTGGTTGGCACCATCCAGGTCATAACCTAAAGTTAAGCCAAATGATGGATGGAAGGTCACGGCATCATAATCCATTTCTTTTTGGCCATAGTTTTGTTGATTTGCAACAATAGTCGCATTTCCTGACGCATTGATCCCTGCAAAGAAACCTCCGTCCTGAGCATTTATACTCCCTAAAGCCATAAAAGCACAGCAAATAATTGTAATTGTTCTAAATAATCGCATAATAATTAGTTTAATTAGTCAAATATATTTTTTTGAATGTATACCGGCGATGTATCAGGTTTGATAAGGTCTGCGTCATTATTGGAAACAGAATTTATCCTGTCTGAAACCTTATAATATTTTTTAGATAATACCCTTTTTATATCCGCAAAATACAATTTCCAATCGGGATCGAAGTCATCATTTAACCACATAGTTTCTTCTTCTTTCGTCAGGATCAGGGGCATCCTGTCATGAAGCATTGAAATATCTTCCGTAGCCTGAAGGGTTACGATGCTCAGTTTTTGGACAACATTACCTTCTTTATCTCTTTCTTCCCTGACCAACCCCGCTACAGAAAATAGTTCTCCTTCGGGCAATGTGATACGGTACGGTATCTTCTGTTTGTCATTCGAAACCCATTCATAATAACCATCAAGAGGAATGATGCATCGACCGTGATCCAATGCCGTAATGAAAGTTTTCTTCTGATCGATGTCTTCCAGTCGTGAATTTATCACTAGTTTTGAAGTTGGGCCGAATTGGACATTCCAGCCCCATTTTCCAATTTGAAAATGAGTTTGGTCATTTTGATCGATGTAAGGCAGTGGGTGTGTTGGCACTATATTGTAGGAAGGAATTGGATTATATCTTTCTATATCTTCTGTATAAAATGTCGCCTGAAACCGCTCTTCTAGCTCACTTTCATTTTTTGTCAGAGATGCCCTTCCACACATGATCAGACCATTATTGCTGAAGTGGACAAAATACCATTGATATTACCTTCGGTATCAAAACTCTGCAACCCAACATTAACAATTGTGTTGATCAGGCTTATGTCATAAGGAATCTTAACCTTGATGTAATTGTCAGTATATCCGGTCAGATGATCTTTAGAGTTTCCGTGTTCGACGAGCATCGGACGGATATCCCCCTGATGTGCCTGATAAAAAGCCTGCCTTTTTTCTTCTGAAAGTATAGATAATATTTGATTACGCTGCCTTCTGATGTGGACCGGAACCGGATTCCCCATTTCTGCCGCCATTGTATTTGCTCGTTCAGAATATGTAAACACATGCAGATAAGAGATTTCCAAACCTATTAGAAAATCTACTGTCTCCTGAAAATCTTCATCAGTCTCACCCGGAAATCCAACGATGACATCGACACCGATGCAACAATGCGGCATCAGTGACTTGATGTGCGCTACCCTATCGGCATACAATTCTCTTTTATATCTGCGGCGCATGCCGGAAAGGATCTTATTGCTTCCTGATTGAAGTGGAATATGAAAATGCGGTACAAACCGTTTACTTTTCGCCACAAATTCAATGATCTCATTGGTGAGCAGATTGGGTTCGATAGACGAAATCCTGAAGCGCTCTATATCATTGACCTGTTCCAGATGTTGTATGAGGTCAATGAACAATTCATTTTTTTTAGCTTTATTTCCTTCGATGACCTCAGTACCATTTCCGTAGTCACCCAGGTTGATTCCTGTTAGTACGATCTCTTTGACACCCTGGCTCGCAATATATTGGGCATTCTGAATGACCTGCGTCGAAGTATCACTTCTGGAAGCACCACGTGCCATAGGAATTGTACAAAAACTGCATTTGTAATCACAACCATCCTGGACCTTTAGAAAGGAGCGCGTCCTGTCTCCCATCGAAAAAGAAGAGACAAACTGATTGGCCTCATGTACATCGCCTGCAGCCACCATTCCTTTGCCTGAAGCATTGCCTATACTTTCCACAAATTCCACAATTCGAAATTTCTCTGCTGCTCCGAGGACAAGGTCTACACCTTGAATATTACTGATCTCTTCAGGTTTTAGTTGGGCATAACAACCCGTTACAACTATTTTAGCATTTGGCGACTTTTTAAGTGCCTGTCGCACAATGTTCCTGCATTTTTTATCTGCAGATTCTGTGACGCTGCAGGTATTGATGACGAAGATATCAGCACCCCGGTCAAAGTCAGAAACCGCATATCCATTGTCTTCAAACAGTCTGGAGATGGACGACGTTTCCGAGTAATTGAGCTTGCAGCCTAAAGTATAAAATGCAACACTGCGTGGTGTAGCCATAGATCATTGATTTGCTGAAACAAAGGTAGGTAAATAAATGAGAATGATAATATGGCGGAATTGAATTAAGACAAGAATAAAATGAAAGGAGAAAAATGAAAAATGAAAGATAATTTAAAAACCACAGCTGTTGGCTCAAGTCTCTTGACTATTACCACCGAAGTAGTTTTGTTGGCGCAAGTCTCCTGACTTGTACTTCAAAATACCACGGTCACCAAAAACAACACCGCCACAGATGCCCCAATCAAAATCACTGCCAGATTATTCAGTCGAAGTTTTAAAACTTTTACCATTAATAGATAGATAAGGATCTGACCGGCAAAAATCGCTGTCCCATATATCAAAAATACATACCAGTTTCCCGGATTTGTCATCCAGTTAAAATTATAAAACCCTTCATCAACATAAAATAATGACAATGTGATAACAATAGTTGTAATAAGATACATTAATAATGGAATCCTGTCATATCTTGTATTGGTCATAGTCTGGTGCATAATTTTTGAATATTTTATTAACGGAACGTAAATTTAAGAAAATATATTTTTACAGCCTGAAATCCTATAAAACAGAGCGTTTCAGAGCATTTTAGTAGTGCAATTGCTCAATGACGAATAACCTGTCCAAATCATGACGAAAAAATAAACATATCACATTGTAATAATTTATAGTTTATTATATATATTTGCTGTTTAATGCAGGAAGTAAAGACCTTCGTTACAATTATCATTCAAAAAACTTTAATCATTTTCTAAAATTTACTAAAACAAAAACAATGTCAACAGAGAAAGAATCTAAACAAAAAGCCCTCCAACTCACGCTTGATAAACTTGAAAAAACCTATGGCAAAGGCACAATAATGAAACTTGGTGACAGGCCAGTAGTTGAAGTGGAAGCAATTTCCACCGGATCACTTGGATTGGATATTGCATTAGGAACCGGTGGGTTTCCTCAGGGACGTGTCATAGAGATCTATGGCCCTGAATCATCAGGTAAAACAACGCTTGCAATTCACGCGATCGCTGAAAGCCAGAAAAGAGGCGGCATAGCTGCATTTATTGATGCTGAGCACGCATTTGACCAATCATATGCCGAACGCCTGGGTGTAGATACTGCTAATCTCCTTATATCTCAGCCTGACAATGGTGAACAGGCTCTAGAGATTGCAGAAAATCTTATCAGATCAGGTGCGATTGATATCATCGTGATTGACTCTGTTGCTGCCTTGGTGCCAAGAAGTGAGATCGAAGGGGAAATGGGAGATTCCAAGATGGGTCTTCAGGCTCGTCTGATGTCCCAGGCAATGAGAAAACTAACCGGTACGATAGGCAAGACAGGATGCTGCTGCATCTTCATCAATCAACTTAGAGAAAAGATCGGTGTAATGTTCGGTAATCCGGAAACCACTACCGGTGGTAATGCTTTAAAATTCTATGCTTCACAACGATTAGACATCAGAAGATCCGGCTCTCCGATCAAAGACAAAGACGGCAATTTATTGGGCAATCAGGTTAAAGTTAAGGTTGTGAAAAACAAACTTGCTCCACCATTCAGGGTGGCCATGTTTGATATCATGTATGGTACAGGGATTTCGAAATCCGGTGAAATAGTCGATCTTGGTGTCGATCTCGACATCATCCAGAAATCAGGAAGCTGGTATGCCTATGAAAATACGAAGATCGCTCAGGGTCGTGATGCAGCTAAACAGTTTATTGAAGACAACCTCGAAATGGCCAATGAGATCGAAGCAAAGATCAAAGAAAAGATCCTAGCTAAAGGTGGTGGTGTAGCGGTAGAAGCAGAATAAAAAGTTAACATTCAATTATTTTTCCTTAATTTAGAACGAAGTGTGGCAATGCCATGCTTCGTTATTTTTTTATTTAATCGCTTATGCTAAAAAAAGATCTCCGGAGAAAACCCCGGAGACCCATTGTCGAAAAAATTCTATATTAAAAACACACTTAAAGTGGGCATGTTTATGTTATTGTATCATTATTTTATTGACAAATTTTTGAGAATTTCCATTTAAAGTCACTATATACATCCCTTTGCTCAATCCTGATACGGGGATCGATATCCGCCCGTTTCTTCCAACCATTTGTTCTTTCTGCACCACGGTACCATTTACACTTATGATTTCGAGTGAATGGTAATCGGCATCATCTTTTAATTCAAGATTTATTATTCCATCCTTAATTAAAGTTGGAGAAATTTTAGCTACTTCACCGTTATTCATTTTGATCCTTACCACATTAGAATAGGAATAGGTGCTTCCATTATTATCTACAATTTTCAATCTATAAAAAACGTCCCCATTCATTTTGAGTTCGTGGAAATACCCATAATTACCACCTTCTTCAATTTTACCTGCCGGTACTATACCCAGCAAATTAAAATTATTTCCATCCAAACTATATTCGATCTCAAAACCTTTGACGTTGTCTTCTGCAGAAGTGGTCCAGCTTAATTGTACACCCTGCTCTTTCTTTTCACCAGTGAACGATATCAAATTTAGAGGTAAAAAAGTTGTGGCCATAAGTTGATATACTCCACCGGTAAAGTTTGATACCACATACACCTCTCCATTTTCAGTTTCTCCAAAATTCACAATTCCGTTAGGAGACAGGGTTTGAGGATAGGTATTATATACACCCAAACTTTTCTCGTTCATCCTGTAAAATATGCCCGAATAAAAATCAGCGGCAATATACCATCCATACATCAATGGATAGGTAGTGCCACGATACACGACACCACCCGTGATACTTTTTGGACTTACAGTTGGATAGGTATAAACAGGAAAAGTATAGTTGGAAATCGGTAAACATCCTGAAAGATTATATGGAGCATCCCCTTCATAACACCTCCATCCATAGTTAACACCAAGAGAAGTACCGAATGCTCTGTAATTGATCTCTTCAAATGAATTTTGTCCTACATCCCCGATCCACATATCGTTAGTTAATCTGTCAAAACTCCATCGATATGGATTACGCAATCCCAGAGCATAAACTTCATTGCCAAATGGATTTCCGGGAGGTATTGTGTAAAATGGGGCTGTCAGAGATGTATTTACATTAAATCTTAAGATCTTACCTAATAATACATTTGAGTTTTGAGCATTATTCTGAGTATCACCTCCTCCACCACCATCACCTGTAGATAGAAATAAAAATCCACCGGGACCAAAGTGCAACTGTCCTCCATTATGATTTCCCGCCAATTGGTGTGGAATAGTGATTACAATAACTTTGGAAGCTGCGTTTGCAATATTGGGATTACCACTTACCTGGTATCTGGCTATTTCAAGATCTCCAACTGCACCCGGAGTATTATTGGTATAAAAAACGTAGAAAAACCCATTGGTTTCATAATTTGGGTGGAATGCCATGCTTAACAATCCTCTCTCGCCATCACTACTTACATTCGTAACGGTCAAAAATGTACCCTGAGGAACGAACCCATTATCAAATACCTTTATAGTACCGCCTTTCTCAACCATAAATATTTTATTGCTTCCATCCCCGGCATTAACCAATTGCATTGGTGCGGACAAACCTGTGACAAGGTTAGCCGATAAACTTAAAACCGGTTGAGCCTGAGCACGTAAAGCGAAAATTAAAATTATGCACAAGAAATAAATCGAAGAGAACTGAGTAGCATTAAAAAAGTTGTAGATTTTTTTCATTTCTTAGATTTTTAAATTAAATAGATAATAGAGCTATATTGATTGTTTCTAAAATTTAGCATTTACTCTTTTAAACCAAAATCATATCCAGGTAATATTGCTAAAACAATTATTTTGTTGGTAATTGCTTTTGGAATATTGATGTGATATTAATTTAAATAAAATCCTAAGCAGGAGTACTTTATTGATTCCGGAAAATAATGACGATTGATAATAAAATAAATATTGCAGGAGATGCAAAATATATTAACTAAAAAGCAAATTTAAAAGTTCCGTGTTTTAATACCTATAACGCTTTATTTTAATTTAAATCCGGTTTATTTCCATTAAATTAAGATGAATTTAAATTCAATTATTTAAAATAAAAAATCATGAAAAGTGTACTTTATTTATCCTGAATAGAGGAAGGAATCCGGCCTTATGAATTTTCTATAAAACTCTTTTTCCATTTTCACTTTGAATGATCAATTTTTCCAATCTTGATAGCCGGGTCTTTTCTTGTTTGGCTGTCATAATGAGGTGTAACATTACTTTTTTGTAGGAAGGAGCCTGAGACTGGAAATAATCCCATGCTTTTTTATTGGATTTAAATTTTTTCTCAAATTCAGATGATAGTTTTTCCTCTGCTTTTTCGTGGGAATAGATCCTTGAATTATTTTCTTTCCTCAAATTATAACTTTCCAAACCTGCGGGTTTCATGAGTCCTTTTTTAGTCAAGTCTTCCACTTTATTAATATTGATTGCGCTCCAGGTGCTTGATGTTTTTCTGGGAGTAAACCTTATAGAGTAACTTACCTCATCTATGGATCTGCGCACGCCGTCTATCCATCCATAACAAAGTGCTTCATCGACAGATTGCGACCAGGTCATACTTGCCTTACCGGTTCCAACCTTATAAAAGCCGACCAGTAATGCCTTTTCTTTTTTGTGGTTTTTGTCCAACCAGACCCTGAATTCTGATTGCCCGGAAAAGAATTTTGCACTCATGATTTTCTAATAGTTATTTTTAAAATTAAAATTTAAAAAGAAATTAAAAATTAAAATTACCTGCTAAGATGCAATAAGACTTAAATTTTCTTTAGTTTTAAAACTTAAAGACATTTTAATTTTGTTTTGAAACGTTTTTATCATTATAAAATACATTTGATATAATGCTTATCACCCTGATCATTGCTATACTTGTATTTTGCTTCATGGGTTTTTACTTTTATAAAACACAAAATCAAAATAAGTTAATTGGAGGTGCGATTTCAATCCCTAAAGTTATTTGGTTGTTTTTCGCCCTTTTTCAATACTATTTTTTTTCTGTGTTTTTATTTTTATTATGTTTCGGGACCTACTTAACTCCTGTCATAACCATTGCAATAACCTTGTTCTTTTTAAGATTGGTAACACAAATCATCTTCATGTATATCCTGAAAAAGTGGAAACCTCCTATCGGAATATCATTCAACCTGTTATCCTTTTGTATTATTCTTTCTTTTCTAATTTACTACATGTCTGGCAATATTCTTGTTTGGACTGCCTGGGACCGCATATCATTTTTATATTTAATCCTTGTCCTCGGTATGTTAATTGCCGATTCTCACTATGCATGGCAATTTTATAAGATCGTAGGTAATAAGACCATCGGCCCTGATGCAATCTGGTTTGCATCAGCGGAAGATCCGATCTACAAAAATTTAAATCAAACCACCGCCCTGTTAAATATTTGCTTTATTGCATATTTTGCAGTTATTCTAATTTTATTATTCAATAATTATGGAAGTTTTGTTTATTAAAGATCTGAAAGGATCATTCATGCCACCCCCGATCTCCGACATGCGATGGCGGATATTTATGCTGCTTTTCATTTATTTGCTGATGGGCATGACCATCCTTGGTTTTGGAAGAAAACCCCTGCACGTCTTTTTATTGATCGCATTGGGAGGTCTGCTTGATCTGGTCTTAAATCTTCTGATCAGGAAGCAAAAAATATTTCCATTATCTGCAATGGTTTCTTGTTGTTCTATGGCTATCATCCTCAACTGGTCGTATGATTTTCATAATTTATTTCTACCCGTATTCATATGTATAGCCTCCAAATATATCTTTACGTTCAATGGAAAACACTTTTTTAACCCATCCCTATTCGCAATAGTTTTTTGTATTCTCTTTGGGGGTGAATATATCACTTTGTCTCCCAGCTATCAGTGGTATGGAAGCGCTGAAAGTGCGTGGTTCATGTTATATTTTATGATGACAGGAGTTTTGTTGCTTTTCGTTTTCAAAATAAACCGTGGTTGGCTGATCGTTTCATTCCTAAGTGTATTTGTGATCCAAACTATCGTCCGTGCTTATGTAATGCAGCACATCATTCCATTTGAAACCCTGTTTGTAGGGGCATTGACATCTCCGGCTTTTTACCTGTTCACTTTCTTCATGATCACTGATCCGGCTACGAGTCCTACCACCAGAAACCAGCAAATAATAGTAGGAACATCTATTGCATTGTTGGATTTTTTCTTCCATATGAAATACAGTTTATATACTTTTTTCTTTGCCGGTATGGTGGTGGCTTCTTTCCGTTATATTTATTTTATTATTAAAAAATATCTTGAAAACAGGCACCATGAGCAACGTATCTTCGGTACACCTGTTCTAAGTAAATATGTAATTCTATTTTTATTTGCTATTCCTGTATTCTGGAGTTTTAGTCATAATAAACACAGCATGTTGTCATCAAAAGACTTCTCAATGAGACTCCATCGAGTTCCTGAGGAGCACAGTGGCCTGACAGGTGTAAATGGTAAAGTACTCGAAGCGACTGACCCTGCGATACAAAATGTAGCCAAATGGATCTTGTCCGTAGGGGATGCTGTGGCGGTGGCAGACATAGATCTGGATGGCCTGCCTGATATATTCCTTACCCAACCTCTTAAATCACTGGAAGGTCGGGGGAAATTATATCTTAACAAGGGAGGTTTGAAATTTGAGAAAGTAATAATACCCGACCTTGAAAGATATCTAACAGATTTCAAAGCCCATGGTATACCAGGCTTTGCGTATTTCCTTGATTTTGACAATGATGGGGACAAAGATCTTTTTACAGGCTTTGGCTTCGGCAAGTCACACTTATTTGAAAACCGGATCATACCTGATAGTAAACTTTCATTTATTGAAACAAAAGTCCCATTTCTAAAAAATGAACATACTGTTTGCATGTCTGCCAATAGTTTTGATTACGACAATGATGGCCGCCTGGACATGATTCTTACAAACGCCTTGCATCAATATCTGCCGGATTATCCTGAGCGAAGTCAACCGCTAAATATTTTTGATCTACCCAAACCCGAATATCCAAGTGACCGCAGGATGTTTCATTTTATGCACGAGAGCTGGCACAATGCTAACAATGGCGGCAAAAATTATCTGTTGCTCAACACAGGTGATAGTTCAATCTTCCATGTTGTCAATGAAAATGTTTCAGGGCTTTTAGAAACCCGCTGGAGCCTGGCAGTTGGAACACTTGACATGAACAATGATGGCTATACAGACCTTTTCATAGCCAATGACTTTGGAAGGGATGACTGGTATCTCAATGACAAAGGGAAAAGGTTTGTTAGGCAGGAAGGTACTTTTTATGGCGACATAGGACTGGATACATACAAAGGCATGAATGCTTCGGTGGGTGATCTCGACGGCAATGGCAAAGAAGATATGTACATCAGTAATGTCCATCATGAGATGCAGGCCGAGGGCAGTTTATTGTGGATGAACAAAACAAAGGATGGTTCTGATAAAATTAACTTTGAAGAAAGTGCTCAAAAATATAATTTACTTAATACCAACAGGTTTGGATGGGGCGCCGCTATTGGTGACTTGGACCTCAATGGCTGGCCGGATGTAGTGCAAGCCAATGGAATGGTAGACGATGTATGGGATAAAAAATGGGCTAAACCTCAAAACTTTTGGTATTATCAGGCACAGATCGCACGCACAGGTCCGGAGATTCATAGTTATGCAGATAGATGGGCTGATATCAGGGGTTGTTACATCTATGCTAATGAAAAAGACAGGATCTCACTTAATCAGGACGGCACTACATTTGTCGATGCCGGGGAGGCGTGTGGATTTGTCCATGAAGCGAATACAAGAGGGGTTGCCCTGGCAGATTTTGACAATGATGGCGACCTGGATGTACTTGTGACCCATCAGTATGGTTCGCCTTTTTTCTACAATAATGAACTTAAAGAGAAGGTATGGCTTGGGGTAAAATTGTCTGGCAATGGGCGCAACACCAATAAAGATGCAGTAGGTAGTAAGGTTTGGCTGTCATATTCTCAAAATGGGGAAAAGGCAACTCAATACAGGGAGGTGCGTCTGGTTAATGGTTTTTCAGCCATGGGGGACAACCGTCTATTGTTTGGACTTGGCACTATGAAAAATAAGATCAGCCAAATGACGTTAAAGATCAGGTGGCACAATGGCAAAGAAGAGTTGCTCCATATCCGGGATTGGAACAAATATATTGAAATACAACAAAAATAAGATGAGGTATTCCATTGATATTATCAGTATAATTGTACTCCTTGTGATCTTTTTAATAAGATCATTTCTATTCGTATATTTTCCGGATCCGAGTTTATATTTTACTTTGCCTTTATTTTTGATCTTCACTATGGTAGCTGTATCCATCAAGCACAATCACATCCATGTCCCCGTTTTTAAAAACAAAATCCTCAATATTATTTATGATCATCTGTTAAATATCCTTACAGGCACTTCAACTTCTTCAGTCAAGATCATCCACATCGTCAACCATCATTTCTACAATGACAATGAGCAAGATTGGGGTAAAACTTCTCAAGCCGGAAAAGCCAGTTTGTTTGCATCCTTTATAAGATATATTTTAATCACTCCTTTTGCATTTTTCAAAGGAAAAACGGCATGGGTTCGTCAACACAAAAACCACCCGCTGATATCCTATATGAGATGGGAATCCTTGTTTATTATAGTTATTTACACAGTTTTAGCATTCATAGATCCTGTGGCATGTTTATTTACAGTCATTATTCCATTTATCATGACTCAATTGGTCCTGACTGCATTTAATTTTCTACAACATTTTGAATGTGATACTGAAAATGAAATGAATTCTTCCAGAAATATAACCGGTCGACTTTTTAATATTTTATACTTTAATGTGGGTTTTCACACAGTGCATCACTTATATCCTAAACTGCATTGGAGTAAGATCCCCGATCAGTTTAGCACGATCAAGAAAGACATAAACTCTGACCTGATCCATCGTGGATTCTGGAGTACAATGAAATATGTAGTTTTTCACAAAACCGCTTTATCTTAGATTATGACAATGTATGAAACCTCAGGCGATCTGGTCAGAAGCTGGTATGCAGCAGGACTTTCAACTTCATTTAAGGCAAATAAAGTAAACCGGGTAGAATTGTTTGAAATACCCATCGTTGTTTGGCGTAAGTCAACTGGAAATGTAGTGGCCCTGCTCGATAAATGTAATCACAGAAATGCACCTTTGAGTGAAGGCAAGATCCACAATGATTGTGTCGTGTGTCCATATCACGGCTGGAAATATGATGGGAGTGGGCAATGTGTGCAGATCCCATCAGAAGGCCCTCATGTGGAGAGGATTCCTCAAAAAAAAGTAGAATATTTTCCGGTCAGGGAAGTGCATGGCCTCATCTGGATATGGATGGGAAGGACATCAGAACCTGACCGGGAGCCATTTTCCATGCCTGAGATGAAAGAAGAGCGTTGGAATAGTTATTACATGGTTACCCATTTTGAAAATAATGTTACCGACCTTGTTGAAAACTTTATGGATGTCCCTCATACCATCTTTGTTCATAAAGGGTGGTTCCGGGACAGAAAGCAGATCAGGATTGGTGCTAAAGTAGAACGTACCCGGGATAGTGTTCTTGTCACCTATGATCAGTCAGGTGACTCCATTGGTTTCAATAACAAGCTTATCAATCCAAAGAATCTGCCTATGAAACACACCGACAATTTTTACATGCCCAATAACACCCGCGTGGATTATATCTACGGTGCTGAAGAAAGAGGTTTTATAATCACTAGTACATGCTCTCCTGTCAAACCATTTTCCACAATCGTTTATACGCTGATCACATACAAATTTGGTTGGATGACACCACTGGCTAGATTAGGACTCAATGCTTATACAAAAAAAGTCATTAGTCAGGATGTTTGGATCATGAAGCTGCACGGCGCAAACTTACAACAGCTAGGTCAGTCAGATTACAGATCCACCCAATGTGATACGATGCATCTTTATATCGAGACATTGCGTAAAGCCGCTGTAAATAAAGAAACTTCACCTAATCCAGTCATCAAAGAAATTGAGTTCTGGGTTTAACAAAACCATATGAAAAAGAAAATTTGCATAATCACTGGTGGTCTTCTTAATGTTCATGAAACTTCTGCTTTAAATGCTATTAAAAAGCAATTGAGTCAGTTACAAAAGGGGAGGCATCTATGGCTGGAGCTCAAGATCAAGCTTTTGAGTGCCGAAGCTATTTTATTATCAAAAATTACCAAAAGAACCTCCTTAGTAAAGCAATATTTTAATACAAGAGGTTCTCAGGACGTGCCTGAACTCACAGAAGTGGTGTTGGCTGACGAATTGAGTAAATCAGGTGTACCTTTTGAGATATTAACCTATGATAACCTATTTACCAAACCCCGGTATTCAGATCAGATCATCTCTGGTTGTGATGTTGTATTTGCTTCAAGTACATTATTGCATGATCTGTCAGAAGTCATGCCGCTGATCAAAAGAATTAAAAAACATAATGTAAAACTAATTCTAGGCGGAGCGCTTACCGGTAGTTTGTACAAGTATTGGAGCGGAGATGAAGATGTAGACATATTGGCAATTGGTTACGGAGAATATTTGGTTCCTCATCTCGTGTCCTGGATGGACAATAATTTTGCTACACTTACCTGCCCTCCTCAGGGTAAGATCATATTAAAAGAACACACCGCATTCTTATTCAGTGGGTCCCCACAGGACAAAAGTCTTGATAGCCTGGATGCTCCTGACTGGAAGGTTGTAGAACAATATCACAATAAAAAATTTGAACAAATCTACTATGAAAGCGTTCGAGGTTGTCCTTACAGGTGTAGTTTTTGCAATTATCCGTATTTGTTTGATGACAATAAATTCAGGGTTAAAAGTGCTGAAAAAATGGCCGGTGACTGGCAAGAATATTCCCGCCAAGGTGTCACTTCCATTACTTGTCTTGATTCATTATTTACAATGCCCAAAAAACGGTTGATACGTTTTTGCGAAATGTTGATTGAAAATAAGACAAATATTCAATGGGCTTGTTATGCAAGAGCTGACGATCTTGTGGAAGACGAAGTCTTAGTCCTCTTGAAAAAAGCCGGAGTTTCACATCTACAGATTGGTTTGGAATCAGGCAATCAAGGATTGCTGGATGCTATGAATAAACAATGTACGGTTGAAAAAAATCTTAAAGCCATCCAAATGTGCCGCAAGTATGGCATTACAACCCTTGTCTCATTAATTGTGGGTTTTCCGGGAGAAACTTCATCGACATTAGATGAGACCTTTGAATTTATGAAGGAGGCAAAACCTGATTTTCACTTTTTGGCCACCTTCAGTGTCAGAGTGGATGATGTACCTGTGTTAAATCCTGTTAACCGGCAACGTTTTGATCTGCATACCATGTCCAATCCATTTACCTTTGCACCCTATTGGCGTCATTCCACTATGGACTGCAGTGACGTCGGTAATCATGTGCGATATATGAATGAAAGGTTATGCAGGAATAAGATTTCACTCGACGGATCTGTCTTTTATGCAAACATCGATCACTATGATGAATCATACAGGGATGCCCTACTTGACTATCAATGCACTTACATGACCGTGCACAAATTCATTCATCCGGCGCTAGATATGGTTCATAATTTTATAGATCGTAAATTAAAAAAAGATGTTGATAATTGGAAAAAACATACTATAAGCCTATGATCATTAAAGACGACATTTTAGAATATACATTGGTCAGAAAAGATGAATTGACTAAAACAGATATTTCCACTATGTTTGAGATGATGATCTCCAATTATAGTAATGTGACTCAGGAAATGTTTAACAATGACCTTAGTAACAAACAGTTTGTTGGCCTGATACATGATGAGAGCAAGAGGATCCGGGGTTTTACCACCTTTGTTTTAAATCCTGATAATTGTGCAGGGCCTGACTACCACATTATATTTTCAGGAGATACGATTATTGATCCCCTGCATTGGGGCACACAAATATTGATGAAGGGCTGGTGCCATACCATAGGCCGGTTGATATCCACAGATAAAAACAAAAAATGGTATTGGTATCTATTGTCTAAGGGCCATCGTACTTATATGTATCTGCCTTTATTTTTTAAGACATTTTATCCTAACCCTGATTTATCAGATCAGCAAGAAGAGTTGTCCCAAATAGCTGACAGGGTTTCTTCCAAATTTTATGGCACCAACTGGAAAAAAGATCTGGGTGTAATAAAATTTGAAGAACATCATGGTGAGCTTAACACTGCTTTAGCAGAAGCTACTTACAAAAAATCTAAAAGTCCTTATGTTAGTTTTTTTCTTGAACGCAATCCTGACTTTTACAAAGGAGATGAATTGGTGTGTATAGCACCTCTCAGTCCGGACAACCTGATGAGAACAGCTAAAGAGTACATACTGAAAGGAATGGATCATCCTTTATCGATCTTAACATGAACGTGGCTAAAATACTGAATAGAATTTGGCTAAAAAGCCAGAGTAGATCTCATAATTATTTTATAAATAATATTCATCAGGTGCATGAGGTCCAGGACAAAATCCTGATGGATTATGTCAGTAATAATAAAAATACTTTATTCGGACTCCGTCATAACTTTAATAAGATAAGGAAATATGAAGATTATTGTGCTCTGATACCCACCGTAGAAGATTTTGATGAATACGATGAAAATATAGAACTAATTAAACAGGGTAAACAGCATATCCTGACAAGGGATAATGTTTTGTTTTTCGAGAAAACTTCCGGTAGTACCTCAGCTTCTAAATATATCCCATATACCCGCAAATTAAAAACTGAATTCCAAACTGCAGTGGCCGTATGGATGACTGAAACCTTTCATAAATACTCTGCTGCATTTGCAGGCAAGGCCTATTGGTCTGTTTCTCCTCCGATGAAAGCTCAGGAAGTTACAATTGGAGGCCTGAGAACAGGTGTGTCTTCCGATATGGAATATTTCAATCCCTTAACTTCATGGTTGCTGTCGATGATCATGTCAGTGCCATCAGGCAAATTAAAAGAAACGGAATCAGAAGCATTTTACATGGAATTATTTCATTATCTGCTTGCTGATGATAGTTTAAGTTTTATTTCTGTGTGGAGCCCCAACTATTTTTTACAACTCAATAAATTTATGCTAGAGCACAGGGAACAATTATTCAACAATTCAAAGTTATCCCCAGACAGGCGCACTTATCTGAACAACCTTCCTGCCATACCTCAATGGAAAGAAATGTTTCCGGGACTTGTCCTGATCAGTTGCTGGACTGATGCGCAATCAGCTTTATGGATACCTGAGGTAGAAAAGTGCACATCCGGAATCAATATTCAATCCAAAGGATTATTATCAACTGAAGGAGTCGTGACGATTCCCTTTAGGGATGATCAACATGCCTTGGCCTACACTTCCCACTTTTTTGAATTCATGGATACAGAAAGAGGTAAAGTGTTCAGGGCACATGAACTGCAGCCGGGCATCCGGTATGAAGTAATTCTTACCACTGGTGGAGGTTTATACCGTTATAATACCAAAGACATGGTGGTGTTGCAAAAATATGAAGCACAGTTGCCTTACCTTACATTTCTGGGTAAAACGATGGATATTAGTGATCTTGTTGGCGAGAAAGTATCAGCCATGCATTTATATCCCTTATTTCAAAGCCTGCTCCGGAAACCATTATATAGAATTTTGAGCCTGTTTATTTATCCGGTGAGATCCGACCACAGGATTTGTTATCAATTATTGATCGAATCTCAAATTGCGCAATTCAATATAGAAATAGCACTGTTGGTAGAACAACACCTGCTCCTTAATCCTTACTATCAACAAAGCAGGGCTTCAGGACAATTAGAACATGTAAAGGTCTGTCATTTTCCACCCGGTCTTTCCCATAAATTACTTGATTATTATTCAAAAAGCAAGGGAATTAAAGATGGCGATGTGAAGCTTCCGGTTTTATTTCAACTTGGCACTCTGGATAATTTTTTTGAAAAAAAGCTATAAAACATGATTGAGATAAAACCCTATCATCCCGAATATGAGGAGGGAATCAGATCATTGTTTGTTATCCCGGTGTCGGGTGATATAGCCCTGAGCCTTGAGCGTGAACCATCTTACCTTGCTGGGGCACATATACAAACAGAAGTACCTCAGGTTTTTGTTTGCATTGATTCGCCCAATAACACTGTTGTAGCGGTTTTTAATGTAGGTCATCGGAGGGTATATCTGGGAGGATTGATTCAGTATGCACCTTATTTTTGTGATCTTAGAATACATACGGATTACCAACAAGGAACATTGTTTCTAAAGATCATACGATACCTGGATCAGGTATGTCCTGACCTGAATGAAGTTCCTGCATTGACGGTCGTATTCTCGGATAATCATCGCATGATCAGGATGATCAAAAAAAGACTTATCTCGAAAAAAACTTCTACTATTCCATATTACCATGAAATCGCTACCCTGGAAACCCATTTCTTCAGATGGAATAAAAAAAATATTGGCAACGATCCTACTATATTTATCAGAAGAGCCGGGCCTGAAGATATTGATCAAATGATGCACCTTCAATCAGAAATCGAAAAACACGATTATCATCCATTTTATGATTTTAAAAAAACTGGTGTAGATCAATACTATTCCGGTTTGCAGATCACTGATTTTTTCTTGGCATTCAAAGGGGAAATTTTATGTGGAATATGCGGTACATGGGATCTTTCTGATATCAAACAAACAGTAGTAAGATCTTATTCTACGCGGTTAAAATTGATACGGCCATTGTATAACATTTTCGCAAGTCATTTACTCAATTATCCTGTACTCCCGGCTTTAGGCGAAAAGTTGAAAACTATTTCGTTGCATAGTATTATGATTCGTAAAAGGGATGTGAATATATTCAGGCAACTAATAGATTTCATAGCACCGGAAGTATTGATCCATAAGTCATTGAGTCTGATGTGTACGCTTGATCGAAGAGATATCCTCAATGATGTCTTTAAAAATGTTCCAAATAAAATTACCAAAATGGGGAAAGTTTATCTGGTAAATGTGAATCCCTTTTTGGATAAAAAATATTTGAAAGGTTATATGAGAATCGATGGGCCGAGGATATAAGTATTTGTAAAAGTCTTAAGAAAATTGATCTATGGAATAATAATTCACTTTCAATAATCCAGTAACTCCCCAATAACTTTTTTCACTTTCTCCATACTTAACAACATTGTTTTTTCCAGAGTCTCATTCAATGGTACGGCCGGCATATTTTCAGAACCAATGGTCACAACAGGAGCGTCAAGATATTTAAAGCAATTTTCCTGAACCCGGGCTGCTATACTTTGAGCAAAGGATCCATCGACAGATTCTTCAGTAATAACCAAACACCGGCCTGTTTTGTGGACTGACTTGAAGATCATTTCTGTATCTAGTGGGATAAGAGAACGGAGATCGATGATCTCGATCCGGCCTTCAAAAGAAATTGCAGCATTCCAGGCCCAGTGAACTCCCATGCCGTAAGATACTATGGTCAATGTGGGCATATCGGTTTTTTCTGATTTTAGTGGCAACAAAATAGCTGCCTTTCCGATCGGAATTACATAATTTTCATCAGGCTCCACTGATTTAGCATTATCTGTTCCGGGGACTTTGGCCCAATACAATCCTTTATGTTCGAAGATCACTACAGGATTGGGGTCATAATAGGCTGACTTCATAAGACCTTTCAGATCTGCTGCATTGCTTGGATACACCACTTTCAAACCGCGAATATTGGCAACTACAGTTTCCACACTGCTTGAATGATACGGTCCGCCACTTCCATATGCCCCTGTCGGCACACGTAAAACCATACTGACAGGCCATTTTCCATTTGTGAGATAACATGACCTGCTAACTTCAGTAAATAATTGGTTCAAGCCCGGCCAGATATAATCTGCGAACTGGACTTCGACAATCGGCTTTAATCCAACTGCTGACATACCTACTGTACTTCCGACGATAAAAGCTTCCTGGATAGGTGTGTTGAATACGCGATGATCACCAAATTGCTGTGCCAAAGTAGCTGCTTCCCGAAATACACCCCCCAGCCTGCCGCCTACATCCTGGCCATAGAGTACACATTCATCATGTTTTTCCATGAGTTCTCTAATGGCAAAGATGCCACAATCTACCATGTTCTTAAGTTCATCATTGCTGCCAATCCGGTTGCCGGTCTCTTTTGTGATTGAGGTTGGGGCAAGGTCATGGGTGAATAGATCAGATGGCGAAGGGTCTTCGGCATTCCGGGCCTGGTCGAATTGTTCCAATAAGTTTACTTTGATCTCGCCCTCAATTTTATGCAATTCTTTTTCGGTCAAAATTCCCCGGCTTAATAAATTAGCTGTCATTAAAGGATAAGGATCCCGGGTGGCATGCAGCTCAAGGTCATCTCTATACCATTCTTTGCGGACACCGGATGTATGATGGTTTAATAATGGCACTCTGGCATGGACAAGGAAAGGTCGTCGTTCATTGCGAATGGTTTCAAATACATTATTGATGACCTGATAACAATTTTCGAAATCTGTACCGTCGATTGAAATCGCTTCCAATCCTTTTATTCCCTCTAC
>JAYUWT010000574.1:0-6875 GCA_043753405.1 Saprospiraceae bacterium
CCCGGCACACAAAAAATTCCGCTCTTTCAGAGCTCTGTTCATTCTTCTAAATCACCCGGTGCGCTGCACCGGGCTCTGTAATTTATGCCTTTCAGGCAAATCGAAGAATTTTAGTTTATCAATAGTTATAAACAATTCTTCAAAGTTTATGACAAATTATAATCTACGAGCAACGGCCTGAAAGGCCACAATTGCAAAGCCCGGTGCGAAGCGCTGGGTAAGAATGTCGTATATACGAGCGCTGAAAGTGCGGCATACAAAGATGTGTATAAACCCTAGCTTTGGAGGGGGTAGAGGGTGGATAATTTATTATATATACTTTTCTATTGTGTATAGTATTGATATGGTGTTAATTGCATCTAGTAATACAGAAGAAGGAGGTTCCAATAGCAAAATCATTTTCCTATTTCTAAAGTTATTACTGATTACCAATTACCTATCTAAAATCATAGGTAAGATGTCAGAATTCAGAAGAAAGTCAATTACATTCATAAAAAAAGCCCATCCGCAAGGACAGGCTTATTTTTATAAAGACTTTTACGCTTATGAATTGTAAGAGTTTCCGTCTTCTCTGCTCTTGTAACCACCTCTATTGAAGTCGCCACCACGGTCACGGTTGCGATCGCCACCACCGCCGTTTCCACCTGAAAAGCCTCCAGGTTTTCTGAATTTGTTTCCGCCACCGGCACCACCGCCAAAGCCGCCTCTACTTCCACCACCGCCTGGTCTTCCACCAGTCTTAGGTTGAGACTCTTTAACAACGATAACGCTGCCATCCAATTCCGAATCGTTTAACTCAGCGATAGCGTTTTGGCCATCAGCTGCATTAGCCATTTCTACGAAACCATAACCTTTAGACATACCAGTCTCACGGTCCATGATAACTTTCGCTTCTTTGACTTCACCAAATTGTTGAAAAATTTCAATTAAGCCTTCACTAGTTGTGCTGTTGCTTAATTTAGCTACAAAAATGTTCATTAGAAAAAATTAATAAATTAGTAATATTGTAAATTGTGATACAGATCCGAAATGATTTGAATATACTGTTTATGAATATCTTTAGGCAATCCGGTGCTTAATCGATGACAAAGATAAACCGATTAATTGAATAATTGTTTTTATTTTCAAATCGGATGAATATTAATTATTTTTTACATCAATTTTCCTCATATATAATCTATTCAATTATTTTAAACCTTGATTTACTAAAGCCAGGGCTTCGTCCAGCCCTGATATATTATCACCTCCGGCTGTGGCATAACCTACCTGGCCTCCTCCGCCGCCATTGATCCTGGGGGCGGCGATCTTGATCATCTCTCCTGCATTCAAACCTTTGGACATAATCAGGTCCTCAGAAATATTGATCTGTACAGTCGCCTTTCCCTTGGCTTCATTACCCAGCACCACTACCCCACTACCCATCTCTCTGATCAGATTAAAACCCAGATTCTTAAGTAACTTACCATCATCGATCTGTGTCCTGGCACTTATTACTTTTATGTTGTGAATCAATTGAGATGAATTAAATAATTCTTTCTGAAGATGATTAACTTTTTCCAACGCAAACAACTCCAACTCCTTTATCAATGATCTGTTTTCAATCGCCATTTCTTCCACTTTAGCTAAGATGTCTTTGGGATTCTGAAGAAGTTTTCTCAAGTCTTTTATATTATTTTGAAAATTATCCATATAAGCCACAGCTAAATGGCCTGTAAGAGCTTCTACCCTTCGCACTCCTGCAGCAACAGCAGATTCGGAATCAATTTTAAAAAGTCCTAATTCACCTGTAGCTCCAAGATGTGTTCCTCCACACAATTCGACAGAATAATTCGGATCAATGATCACAACACGTACTGTCTTGCCATATTTTTCACCAAAAAGCGCCATAGCACCAGATTCCATAGCTTCATCCCGGGGCATGGTTTTGATCACCACGGGTATATTTTCCCTTATCTTTTCCTGAACTAATTGTTCTACAGCCCTTATTTCTTCATCAGTCAATTTCGCAAAATGTGAGAAGTCAAATCTCAAATGATTTTCATTGACCAGGCTTCCTTTCTGAGTCACATGTTTGCCTAAAACCTTTCTGAGAGCGGAATGCATGAGGTGGGTGGCAGTATGATTTAATGCAATCAGGTGCCTTCTGTTTTTATCCACAATAGCTTTGACCGGATGGTGCGGGTTTGATGGAATTTGGCTTATGGTGTGAATGATCAGATCATTTTCTTTTCTGGTGTTAATGACTTTTATATTTTCATTACCAAAGATCAATACACCGGAATCCCCCACCTGTCCGCCACTTTCCGCATAGAAAGGAGTTTCTTTCAACACGATCTGATAACCGGTTTGATCCTTTTGCCTGTAAGTCCGGTATTTTAATACTACAGTTTCTACTTCAAGATCATCATATCCTACAAAAGTCACCTCCCCGTCATTGACTGCAGCCCAATCATCATTTTCTACATGTGTTGAAGCTCTGCTCCTGATTTTTTGTTTCTGAAGTGCTTCGTCAAAGCCTGAAAGGTCTACTTCTTTTCCTTTCTCTTGTGCCATTAACACAGACAGGTCGACCGGAAAACCAAAAGTATCCATCAGTTCAAATACTTTATCTCCGGCCAGTTGAGGTCCAGACTCTTCCACTATTTGGTCAAATCTTTTTATACCTGAATCTAAAGTTTTCAGGAAAGACAATTCTTCTTCCTGGATAGCTCGTTGGACAAAATCCATTTGCTGATAAAGTTCAGGGAACACATTTTTGAATTGTATCGCTAAAACCGGCACTAACTGGGTCATTAATGGCTCTTTACAATTTAAAAAAGAGAAATAATATCTTATAGCCCTTCTTAATATCCTTCTAATGACATATCCGGCTCCTGTATTGGAGGGAAGCTGGCCATCGGCTATAGTGAAACAAATCGCCCTTATATGATCGGCCAAAACCCTGAAAGCAATATCGGGCTTCGTCATGGTCCTTCCATAAGACATTCCTGTGATCTCTTCTATTTTATGGATAGTCGGGGAAAAGAGGTCAGTATCATAATTTGATTGTTTATGTTGCAGGACCCTGACCAGACGCTCAAAGCCCATACCGGTATCAACATGTTTCGCAGGTAAAGCATGTAAACTACCATCTTTGATCCTGTTAAACTGAATAAAGACATTATTCCATATCTCGATAACCTGTGGGTGGTCATTATTAACCAGTTCAGCCCCATCAGAAGCAATGCGCTCTTCTTCTGATCTGCAATCCACATGGATCTCAGTACAGGGACCACAGGGACCTGTATCACCCATTTCCCAAAAATTATCCTTTTTTGACCCAAGCAAAATCCTTTCTTTAGGTAGATATTTTAACCATTCATCATATGCTTCCTGATCCATCGGGATCTGCTGCTGTATGTCACCTTCAAATATAGTTGCGTAGATTCTGTCCATTGGGATACCAAATCTATCATGCAATAATTCCCAACTCCATTGAATAGCTTCCTTTTTAAAATAACCAACCGCCGGCATTTTAGGATCACCAAAACTCCAGTTACCTAACATCTCAAACATTGTATGGTGATAAGTATCAACACCGACTTCTTCAAGGTCATTATGCTTTCCGCTCACTCTCAGGCACTTTTGTGTATCAGCTACCCTGTTATATTCAATGGCGCTATTACCTAAGAAAAGATCTTTGAATTGATTCATTCCTGCATTTGTAAACATAAGAGTAGGGTCATTTTTAACGACTATAGGTGCTGAGGGAACGATCTGATGGCCTTTTTCCTGGAAAAATTTTAAGAATGTTTCCCGGATCTCATCCGATGTTAACTGATTCATTACTTATTTTTTTTTATGTTAGCATATGTCCTTCCATGTAATACAGATAACATATTTAAATAATATATATAATAAATTGTATATTTCTTTGGTATATGATGGTTAGAATGTATTTTTGCGCATCCCATGTACATTTAACCTAAATATTACATTTTGCTGCGCAAAAGTAAATAAACCATTATTAGGAAAATGCAGAATAATCAAAAAATTGTTTTTAACAAACAAACATTAAGATTTGAAACAGTAAAGCCAAAACCATACTCCAAGTGGTTATTAATTCTTTCATCACTTCTAATAGGAGGGTTTATAACAGGCTATTTTAATTTCACCGCTCATCATGATCCTGAAGAAGGAAATAATTTTACTGCGCATGAACTGAGCAAACTGGAGAAAAAATATGCGCTTATAGAAAAGCAATTAAATAATTTTTCAGATGCTTTGGACAAACTACACAAGAAAGACGCTCAAATATATAGTGTGGTAATGGGTGTCACTCCTGTAGATGAGGATATATGGCAAGG
The DNA here is from genome assembly GCA_043753405.1 of Saprospiraceae bacterium. Classification (GTDB taxonomy): domain Bacteria; phylum Bacteroidota; class Bacteroidia; order Chitinophagales; family Saprospiraceae; genus Parvibacillus. The sequence goes on from JAYUWT010000574.1 coordinate 4,347, forward strand.
TGGTACAGGTGGTAAGCAATCCGGTAAAAGTAGTTTTGCGAATCTTTTCAATCTTAATATCAATAAGATCGAAGACAAGGCTGACAAGCTCAACCACCAACTAAGCCTGCAGACAAAATCACTCGACAAAATGCTGATGGAAGCAATAGCTCATGAAGAGTATCTGAAATGTATCCCTAGTATCAAACCTATCAAATCAGAAGCCTTGAATAGAGATGTAACTTTGTTGTCTGGCTTTGGCCGTCGCATCCATCCGGTTTTTAAAATCTGGAAAAAACACACGGGAATCGATTTTTCATGCCCTCGTGGCACCCAAATAGTTTCATCCGGTAAAGGTGTAATTGAAAAGATCAATGGAAATGGCCGTGGATATGGGAAGCACGTGCTTATAGATCATGGATATGGCATTCAAACTTTGTATGCACATATGTCTGAAATAGATGTCCATGTGGGTCAGAAAGTGGAACGAGGTACTCCTATCGGCAAAGTTGGCTCCACAGGCACGGCTACAGCACCACATCTCCACTACGAGGTCCATAAAAAAGGAACACCTATCAATCCAATTGACTATGTCCTGGACGGACTTAATCCTACAGAATACAATTTATTGCTAAAGCAAGCAGCTGTCGAAGGTAAATCAATGGATTAAATTTTACTACTAAGCTTGTAATAGGGCTTTAATTAGATACGCCCAAGTAGTTGCTAGATAGTAGGTTAGATATATTGTGATAAGTAAAATAAGCTGTAAGCTATAAGCCAAAGGCTGTAGGCAATAGGCTGTAGGCTTTGAAGCTAAAGGCTGTAAGCAATAAGCTGTAAGCTATAAGTTAAAAGCAGTAGGCAATAAGCTTGAAGCTATGGACTGTTCCACAATTATACTTTTGATTTTCCAAGTATAAACTACCCATCTCCTCCTTATTATTATTTGTTAAATGCTTAGGAAAGTAAGTCCCCTCATTTCTGCATAGCTAAAGCATAGAAGCACTTATCGTATCCCAAATATTTCATAAGAATGATATCTTTATGACTTTAATTGAAATTTAATTTGTTTGCGTGTGATTGAGATACAAAATTTCATTGGTGGAGTCTTTCAGAAAGCCGTTTCCGGTATATCCTTTGACAATATTAACCCTTCCAATGGCAGAATATATGGTACCATCCCCGATTCGGACGCTCAGGATGTGGAACAAGCAGTTCAGGCAGCACAATCAGCCCAAAAAGCGTGGGCAGAAACGAGTGCAGACAGGAAATTCGAGATCCTTAATAATATAGCCGTTTTAATTCGGCAGAATTTGGATCAATTGGCTTTGGCTGAATGTATTGATAATGGGAAACCACTATGGCTTGCTAAAAAAGTTGACATACCACGAGCAGCAGCAAATTTTGAATTTTTTGCAACAGCTGTCAAACATTATACCTCAGAATCTTATGCTAATCCTCCCGATGTCATTTCTACTACCTTGCGTCAACCGGTTGGTATCGTTGGTTGTATATCACCCTGGAATCTTCCATTATATTTGTTTACCTGGAAAATAGCTCCTGCATTGGCAGCAGGAAATTGTGTTATAGCTAAACCCTCTGAGATCACACCCATGACTGCTTATCTGTTGGGAGATATTTGTATACAAGCTGGATTGCCGCAAGGGGTTCTGAATATTGTACATGGGACGGGCCCAAAGGTAGGAGCCGCGATCGTGGAGCATCCGCTGATAAAAGCCATATCTTTTACAGGTGGTACAGCTACCGGTAAACAGATCATTCAGACTGCTGGTCCGATGTTTAAAAAATTGTCCTTGGAACTTGGCGGTAAAAATCCTGCCATCATCATGGACGATTGTGATTATGATCGTATGATCAGGGAAACAATCCGGTCCAGTTTTGCCAATCAGGGCCAGATATGTCTCTGCACCAGCCGGCTGTTGATCCATGAATCTATTTATGATAAATTTAAGTCGGATTTTGTTGCTATTGTTGACTCTATGACTGTAGGGGACCCTTTACAAAAGGAGAAAAAAATTGATCAGGGTTCGATTGTTTCTGAAGTACATTTCAATAAGATCCTTAATTCAATTGAAATTGCCAAAAGTGAAGGCGGTAAAATACTAACCGGTGGAAATAAAGTGACGCTGGATGGAGAGCTAAGGGATGGGTTTTATATCAGGCCAACGGTCATAGAAGGTTTGGGACCCGATTCTCAAACCAATCAGGAGGAAATCTTTGGCCCTGTGGTCACCTTACAAAAGTTTTCCAATACAGAAGAAGCCATTGCCCTGGCTAATAATACAAAATATGGCCTGGCCTCTGTGATCTGGTCAAAAAATACGGATACTATCCACCGTCTGAGCCAGGAACTGGACACAGGAATAGTCTGGGTCAATTGCTGGCTGGTCCGTGATTTGCGTACCCCGTTTGGTGGTGTCAAACAGTCAGGTATCGGTCGTGAAGGAGGTTGGGATGCAATGAAATTTTTTACTGAGGTGAAAAGTGTGACACAAGTATTTTAAAACTACCCTTTTTATAACTATTTTA
>JAYUWT010000575.1:0-6866 GCA_043753405.1 Saprospiraceae bacterium
TTATATTATCTATTACAATATCAAACATTTGAGACCTAATCTATTTTTACTTTACCCAGACGTTTGAAAAAATCAACTTCCTTAGCTCCAATTTTAGCTAATTTATCTCCAATTTCGACAAAAGTATTTGATGACGAAGCCCTGCTTTTAATGATCCTTGAAGAATCATATGCAAAATCCCTCCACATATCCCCTATCGCTGTCATTTCCCTGGATAATTCGCCCAATTCTTCATGATTAATTAATTTACTGGCTTCTTTTAAGAAAGCAGCATACATAAACCTGAATCCACCGCCTCCCGTCCCGATCTCCTCCTGCATCCTGATCAAATTGCCCAAAGCCAATAAGCTTTTTCTGTCACCAAGGGTGATAGGATAGTTCTGAATTCTTTTAGCAAGATAACCGATTCCTTTTACACCTACGAAACCGAGTGGGGTATTGTTGATAAGAAAACTCGTCCTTTTAATGCCTTTTTTTATGGCTTCCTTATAATTAACTTCCAGATCAGGGATAGAAGTAACATAATACATTTTGCCTGAAGGTTGAGGGAATCCTTTTGCATACCTTGCTTTTAAAAGATCATCTTTGTGCAATCTTTTTACTTCGGACAGTACAGGATCACCTACCAGGTATTCATCACCATCTTTCCCGAATATAACTATATTGTGCGCATTAAAATGAAATCTGTAAGCATCAGGCAAATAGGGCAGATAATAAACGCTGCACATAATGCCAACCGGAATATTCTTTGCCAACAATTCATCCAGGGCATCCATTGACCGCTCTGGAGACTTAAATTTCTTGGTCACTACCCGGGCACCGAGTAGTTTCATTGTTCTGTTAAATATACCACCGGGCCATATCCTGTAACTGGTAGCAGCTATTCCATTCAATTTTATAAACGGCAGGTGAATAAAAAAAATACCACTCCCCACACCGAATACCATTGGTTCCGAAATATTTAAACCCTGATATTTTAATAAATTGACTGTAACACCTGATTCACAATGGGCTGATTGAGTATGTATAAAATCCATAATTAAGTTCTAAATTTTTTTTGTTATAAATGATGTGAAATTCTTTGATGTGAAATTCTTAATGAACCTTAGAAATGTCTTTTAATTCATCCACACTAATCCCGAATATAGCGGCATATTTCTCAAGAGTCGCAATATTAAGCTTTTTAAATATTTCAGGCCGCATATGCCTTTTTATCTGCCATTGCCATTTGCCCATGTAGGATGCAAGAATAGCAGGATCAAGCAATTTCTTTTCCATATAATAACCAATTGGACTCAAATGTCCTTGCTCAACGGATGACCTTGCTTCAGCCACCTTCAGTTCTACCTCTTCCCAGGCTTGTTTAAGAGCAACGATCTCAGGTTCCCAGCCCACGGATTGAACAGTCGTATATTCATCTTCTGCATCCGTAGCATACTTTAAAAGGCCATCACCAAATTTGTCCCCATATATGGCTTCATTATCCTGAGGAACTTCATTTTTTTTCATTAATAAATATTTTTTCCGGATAGATTCGACAGATCATTGCAAAAAGAAATTAATTAAACAGGTCGATTTAGAACATGTTATCCCTATATTCAACAGATTTATAATAGATCATATCGGTAACAAGTCTTTTTCTCTTAAACGTGGCACGGATCTTAGAAACTACACCTTTGATGGGTGAAAGTACAAAAATGCCTGTTATTAATACATTCTTGAATAACATGACCATTGGTTTCCTTTCAAGTGAACCCGGTCCGCCCCTCCTTTTGATTTTTTTAGCCCAGATCTTAAATTGTTTTATTCCGGTTTCTTCTAATAGGATCAGTTCCGGTTTGACCTCTACAGCTCCGGCAGCAACTAAATTTGATTGCAGGTCATCCCAATTGTCTTGTTCAAATGCATTGACTATTGAAGATCCAAAAGCAGGTGCCCTGTCTATTTCCTTTTGCTGCACTCCTGCTTCAGGCAACCATTTAGAAGCTGCTTTCTGTCCTTTAAATGCCCATCTGAGGACAGTCAGGGTAGATACAAGATTGGGGGAAGAATCCACAAAAGCAATATTTCCTACTAAATGTCCCCCCAGTCTCAGTATATGTTTTTTGATCTTTTCCTGAGCATTGAGCCACATATTCCTTGCTCCTATCAAAGTTAAGATCCTGGTACCATTGATCAACTCTTCAGCAAACTCACTTTGCATAAAACTGGTCATAGGAAGGGAGGGTGAAAGAAACCACGGCTGATAAGCAATGATCAACAGGTCGTATCTCTTGTTGGTCCGAATTCCTTCAATATCTATTTCCATTGCCTCCTCCAGCACACATTCGGGCATTGCATCAAAAAACTTCCAGGAGTTCCACGGAAAAGGAAAAGGCCGCTCAGGAACAATTCGCAGACAATCAATCTCATAATTGTCAGGAAATACTGATGTCACCTTATCGACAAGGGTTTTTAATTGGCCGGTTTGAGTAAAATAAACAACACCAATGTGTATGATTTCTTGTTCCATTAGTAATTAGGTATAGCTTTCGTTTTATTTTATTTACTTTTGGATTCGATAAGAATACCCTGAAATATATAACCTGCAAAGCGATTTTCTAAATAAAGTGTCTGAGTTTCATAATTTAATTGCAGATCCAAAGAATCCTTCAGGTGAGCGGAAATCAGATTGCCATTATTTGAGCTCAATACCTTTATTTCAAAAGGATCGAATGCCTCAGATTTAGAAATAAATCTTGCAATTTTATCATCGATGATCAAGTTCTCTTTAGTATGGGTCTTGACAAAATCATAGACGATGACAGTGTCCATAATTATTTTGTCATCATTATTAAAATTTATACTTCCATAGAATATCCCATAATATCTTAACTCTTCCTTTAAAGCTTTTAAACTTTCTTCATTCTTAGCTTTTATTCTTGCAAGGTCCTCTGCATCTTTATAACTGTACTTGCCATTAAAATTGACCCTTTCTCCGTCGACATCTGATATAAATGAAATTCGCCTGCTTGTTTTAATATATTTAACCTTCATTTTTTCAAGGCTTGACCTAAAAAATAAAGTGTCGTCGCCGTTATCAGTTACAGTTAACTCAAATGGACCAAATTTAGACTCTCTGATTATGATCTTATTGTCACTTATATATTTCAGAAAAACAGAGTTGGTATGCTCTACATCTTTTTTCCTTGACATATAAGAGCCTGAGTAAAATCCTTCAAGAGACATTGCTAAAGCAGAAGATGGATTGGTCTGACTATGGCCGTGACGGCACAATGCTACAATTAAAAATATCACACTAAATAATCTTATCATTAATTTTATAATATATTACGAATTAAATTTTACCCGGAAAGGATCTCTGAATTATTATGGTTAAGAGATCTCATTTTATATACCAAAGGAATATGAGAAAACAAAAGTAAAACAAAAAATGTTATACCAAAGTTAAATTCATTGATGTGGAGTAGCATCATTTTAGAATATTATACCCACGGGTGAAAGTATAATTATATCTTTAATCATTAAGAGTGAAAGTAATTAAATGCTTCACATCATTAAGAACATACTGAAATATCTCAAATGCTAGGATGGCAATTTACCAAATATAAAAAAATAATCAGTCAATCAAAGTTTGATGAACTCTTCAATCTCTTTCAGGAATTATTGGTTTATTCTTCAGGCAATGTCTCCAATGCCATCCAATGGCTAATGGAAATGGACAAGGAATATAACCTGACCAATGATGAATATGGTATTCAGGATTTTCTTGAAGAATTAATGAAAAAAGAATATATCCAGGCAGATATTTTAGAGAAAAAAATAGTGCCGACTGCAAAGATGGATATATCGCTCAGAAGAAAAGCACTTAAAGAAATATTCGGCAAAATTCAAAAATCCACAAAAGGTAATCACAACACTAAAATAGATGGAAAAGGAGATGAACTCACATCAGACATCCGTCCTTATATATTTGGTGACAATCTGGAACATATAGCTTATCTTGAATCTATCAAAAATGCCCAGATCAGCCATGGGCCAGATGATTTTGAAATTAATTACGATGACTTAGAAGTCAAAGAAACTTATCATCAAAGCAATATGAGCAGTGTATTGCTCATTGATATTTCACACTCAATGATCTTATACGGTGAAGACAGGATCACACCAGCTAAAAAAGTCGCTATGGCATTATCTGAATATATCACTTCGCGTTTTCCGAAGGACACCTTGGATATTGTAGCTTTCGGAGATGAAGCATGGAATATAGAATTGGAAGAATTGCCATATCTCGAGGTCGGACCCTATCACACCAATACCCTTGCAGCTCTGGAAATGGCTCTGGACATATTACGTAAACGTAAAAATACAAATAAGCAGGTTTTTATGATCACGGATGGCAAGCCAACTTGTATAAAACGGGGTAACAAACTTTACAAAAATAGTTTTGGTTTAGATAGACTGATCGTCAACAGGACGTTAAATCAGGCAAGTAAGTTCAGACGACTAGGGATTCCAATCACCACATTTATGATCGCAAAAGATCCATATTTGATGCAATTTATCGAATTATTTACGGAAACTAATGGTGGCAAAGCCTTCTACAGTGACCTGCAAGGTTTAGGAGATTTCATATTTAAAGATTATGGAAAGGCTAAACGTCGCAATAACAGACGTTAAACAGTTTTCTTAATATTGTATTAAATTGCAATATAGATATATACATCATCTGAATTTACACGTTGGTAAAGAATTAATAAAGAGTAACCACATTGAGAAATTTTATCGTAATATTTATTTTTTGTCTTTTAAATTCAATCTTGTTTAGCCAGGACAAAAAGATGAATTGGGACGAAATGGATACCTATCTTTCCTCTCAGGGTAAAATTTTATTGGCAGATACACTGGCAGTCAGCAGGAAGGAAGCTTTTGAATCCATTAATCAGGTATTTAATTCTTATCTAGCAGATAATTCTACCTTTACCAACAAATTTATAAAGTCAAATTTTTTTTCCATACTTTATCCTGAAGACAGTTCTTTCAGGATCTTTAGTGGTCAATACTTTGTAAGTGACAACGAATACAGGTATTATGGTGGTATTCAATATAAAAAAGGAGGCTTTACTCCTTTTGTCGACCGTTCTTATGAGAATGATGAACAAGGAATCAGCTATGATGAACTTAGGGCAGACGAATGGCAAGGAGCTTTGTATTACAAACTTTTTAATTGTAAATACAAAAACGAGGACTATTATTTACTCCTGGGTTATAATGGCTATCAGTTTTTTAATAAAAGAAAGATCATAGAAGTGTTATCTTTTGATAGCAATAACCAACCAATTTTCGGCAAGGACGTCTTTCTGCCAGATTCCACAGACAGAGGCGATACGGAAATGCGATATATATACACCCACTCTGCTGATGTCTCTATGAAATTAAATTATGATCCCAATGAAAAGATGATCGTTCTTGATCATTTGATGCCTATGAAAGCAATTTATGAAGGTCAGGGAGATACTATGGTACCTGATGGCAGTTATGAAGGATATAAATATAAAAAAGGAAAATGGCAGCATGTATCCGTATTGGCGCAAAAAGCATTAGATAATATCGAGGTCAAGCCGGTTTTGAAGAATGAAAAAGGAACGAATATATTTGGAAAGAATGAATAATATTTTTAGAGGCACAAGTCAGGAGACTTGCGCCAGCATTGTCATGTGGAAGGGCACAAGTCGGGAGGGTTGCGGCAACATTTGATTATTCATAGAAAGTTTCAATTATCTTTTCTACATAGTTCAGTTCTGCAAGCTTGAGCAAAACTTTCTGTGCATTTGGCTGGTGGGTATGGCCAAGGCACAAAACCTGATTTTTCGAGCAAAGAGACCGGCCCATAGCTCTGGTAAATTGAACAGTTCGGTCTATTTTTTTTACCTTGTCCCTATTGATCTTGTTGTCAGGAATACAAAATTCATAAGCTATACTTCGTTTGCCATCCTCAGGACCTGTCAATCCATTTTTATCAAGCTGAGAAATATCAAATTTAATCTTTGATTCCATCATATTATCTACAGAAAAGGCCTTTTTCTTAGTGCAATGAATAAATGCCAGGGAAATGAACAGTAGAAAGAACACCGATTTTGCCATTATCTTTGACTTATTAATTCTGATATGCTATTCAAAAAAGAGCTTTAGGAGATGATTAAAAGTTATTGTGATCTTTTAAAGGTAAATTTATACTCCAAATCCCATATTCCAACATTATCCGTTGAAATTTCATACATCATAACCACAGTCTCTTTATTTACATTTTCAAATATGTATCTATCTTTGACACGATTACCATTCAAAACTGTTTCACCTTCGAAAATATAACTTGACGGATCACTATTTTGTTTTAGATCCCGAACCCCATTGCCGCTCCAGCTCTCGTCCTGGGGCCCGACCCACGCAAGTTTCCATTTCTTAAATACAGGATCTTCATATATTAAACCTACTGAAACAGTTCCATCAGGATTTTCCAGGTGAATTTCAACGGCTTCACCAACAGCTATAGATTTGACATTACAATATGCGGCAAATGATGATTCTTTATTGTAAGATGACCAGTTCCCGATGAAAAAATTAAACGGGGTATTCGGTACAACTTTTGCAATTGGAATAACTTTTTTAGATTTAGTTCGTTTCTGACCTATAGTTTCATTAACGGAAAGAAAGGACAGTAATAACGTTAATGCAAAAATTAAAGAATTTTTTTGGTGGAATTTAGTCAGCAAAACAATATAATGTTTAAAGTTTTATCAAATGTAAATTCAAAGGTAGATTTAATCTGTCGAACAAAAAATTAATATTAAAGATAAAGCTTATTT
>JAYUWT010000576.1:0-2712 GCA_043753405.1 Saprospiraceae bacterium
GGATGGCACTTTTGATGACCGTATTATTTCCAATACGTGATCTGATTCCTATTACAGATCTTTCAATACTTTGAGCATGAATGATGGATCCTTCTGAAATGATAGAATAATTGATATTGGAACCAAATATTTTTGCCGGAGGCAGCATCCTTCCGCGCGTGTAGACAATTTTATTATTGTCGAATAGGTTAAATTGGGGTACATCATCTGTCAATTCGAGATTGGCTTCAAAGAAAGATCTGATATTACCTATATCTGTCCAATAACCTTCATATTGATAACTTACCACTTTTCTATTATTTTCAATGGCCACCGGTATAATTTCTTTGCCGAAGTCATCAGCATCTGGATTTTGATCAAATAAATCTTCCAGTGATTTTCTATTAAAAATATATATGCCCATGGAAGCCAGGAAATTTTTACCTGCCTTGAGATTATTTTCTGAAACATTGGATGTCCAGTCACCTAAAACCTCTGCTTTTGGTTTTTCAATAAATCGCGGAATACAATTGTTTTCATCCACCTTCATTATGCCAAAACCTTTGGCATCGAAGGCATTAACGGGTATAGTAGCAATAGTAAGCTCAGCTTCAGATTCAATGTGATACTGAGCCATGGCTTCAAAGTCCATTTGATATAGTTGATCTCCGGATAATATCAGGATATAATCATGGTCATGATTTTTTAAGTGGTGCATGGATTGTCTTACAGCATCGGCCGTCCCTTGAAACCAGCGATCATTTCCAGCTGTTTGCTCTGCAGCCAAAATATCAACAAAACCATGTGAAAATACGTCAAAGTGGAAAGTATTCTTTATGTGTTTGTTCAGTGACGCCGAATTGTATTGAGTTAATACAAACATTCGTTTGACCCCCGAATTTAAACAATTGGAAATAGGGATATCAATCAATCTATATTTTCCACCGATAGAAACAGCCGGTTTTGATCTGCTTTTGGTCAATGGATATAATCTACTACCAGCTCCTCCACCTAAGATAAGGCTTATCATTTTTATCATTCCAGAATTAGTTTTTTGTTAATAATGCTTTGAATTTAATTTTTTAAAATCATTTATCTATTCAATTCTTCATATAAATTTTTATAATTCAAGGCTGAGCTATCCCAGGAGAAATCAATTTTCATATCATGTCCCTGCAGTCTTGTGAATTCCTTTTGATCCTGGAACACTTGCAATGCCCTATCTACAGCTACGAGAGCATCATCCACTGAAAATTGCTGGAACCTGAATCCCCTGCCTTCCCAATCTCCGTGATCCCATACTGTGTCTTTCAGCCCACCAATAGATCTCACGATTGGAACTGTCCCATATCTCATTGCGTACATCTGATTTAAGCCACAAGGCTCTACCCTCGATGGCATAATGATAAAATCTGCCCCTGCATATAATTGATGAGCTAATGTTTCATTATATTCCAAAGAACAATCGAACATTCCCTGCAGATGCCACTGCAAATGAAGGAAACTCTGATGCAAATTCTTTTCTCCGGTACCTAATACGACAAAAGATACCCGCCTGCCGGTCTGAGCACAACGCAGGATAAGATCAGGCAACAAGTCAGCACCTTTTTCGCCAACTAACCTTCCAATAAAGGTAATCATAGGTAAACGGGGATCTACCCTGAACCTTTCACAAACAGCTAATTTATTATTTTGCTTAAACTTCTTAACATCTTTATTAAGTTTGAACTGGATCCGTGGATCGTCCTTAGGGTCCCAGGTTTCACTATCTATTCCGTTTAATATGCCCCTGCATTTGTGCCATTCGGATCGGATCAAGGGTTCAAGACCATTGCTACTCACTGACAATTCCTCCATGTAAGAATATGAGACAGTTGTAACTCGCCATGCACACTTAATACCTGTCGCCAGGCTATTGATCATTCCGTTCCAATCCAACACAGGAGCAGCAAAAGTCCTGAAAAATGGAAGCAGGTCCTTGTTATTCCATGAAAAGATCCCCTGGTACACTCCATTATGTATGGTAAGAACCGTCGGAATATAAGACAGTGATTCAAATTCAGGACAATAATTGACCATAAATGGAATCAATGCTGTATGGTGGTCGTGGCAATGAATCACATGAGGTTTTTCTTCCGATGATTTGATCCATTGCAAAACAGCTTGTTGAAACACGATGTATCTTTCAAGTTCATCACTGTATCCATATCCTGTATTAGGGTCAGCATAAACACCCGGCCTGTCAAACATCCCGGGAATGTGTACAGTAAATAATGTAAATCCAAGCGTATCATGGACCTCCTGCTCTATGACATAAGGTATATATGAATTGTTCAATCTGATAGAACCCTTGAAAACCGGTGCGAAAGGATGTTCCCACAACCATTTCGTTCCATATTTGGGAATTATTACTCCGGCCTGCACGCCTATCCTGTTCAAATATTTAGGTAAAGCACCGACTACATCACCCAATCCTCCCGCTTTTGCAGCTGGATAACACTCTGCTGCAACATGTAATACTCTCATCTTCTCAACTTTTATACTATGTAATTAGAACATCCATGTATGAAATGGATCTAAAAATACCTGCGGCGATGAATATGTTTTTTAGATAGAGAAATATCGGCGGCGGTATCTTTAGTTCTAAAAGTATGTATATTTATTGAATTGGAAAAAATAAAATGAGTCGTATTAAACCGGGTTCTTAATACATATTTAAAATTGACGAATATC
>JAYUWT010000577.1:0-6819 GCA_043753405.1 Saprospiraceae bacterium
AACGGTTCTGAACGGTTAAAGTGAAATTTTAGATTCCCCATGCCTAAATACTTTGCTTTGTAACGAGGTTACTTGCGCTTAAATAATGACAGGTGAGGATGAAATGTTGAATGTGTGCTAAGATTGCAAGCTTATACCCGGGAATTAGCAGTCTGCTTATAGACTCTTTGTGGTAAAACTAGGTTCCGCTCAAAATAAAAAAGGAGATCAAATTACTCTGACCTCCTTTCTATTTTCATTTCAAATGATTATTACGGTTTCTTCTCAACATTTTTTTCAAAATCTCCCGCTTTGATCACAATCAATTTGGAAGGAGAGACAAATTTATTGAACGCTGCATTGACCTGCGCCGGAGTTAATGCCTGGATCGCCTTATCGATCTTATCATCATAGTCCATAGTTCGTCCTACGAAGAGGTTATTATTCAATGTTCCGGAAAGGGAAGCATCCTGAGCTCGGCTCACCTGTCGTGATTGCAACAATCCTGATTTAGCTGCTTCGAGTTCCTCGGTCGTGAAACCATCTTTATTCACTCTGGCTATTTCCTCTTTGACAGCGGCATTTACTTTTTCAGTATTTTCAGGGGCACTGATAGCATACACTGTGAAGTTACCTGTTTTGTCAAGTGCACTGGAGCTAAATTGTGAACCAACTCCATAACTTAAGCCATCCTTTTGTCTGATACGAGTTGCAAGTCGGGAATTAAGGAATCCTCCTCCCATGATATAATTCGCAAGTACAAGTGCAGGATAATCAGGATCAGAATCCTTCAATTCTATATTGAATCCTGCAAGGTATAGTGAGTTAGACTTATCAGGAGTATTAATATTTTTCTCACCTGGAGTTACTGCCTGATAAGTGTTTTCTATTCTCTTGAAAGGCATCTTAGCTTTCCAGGTGCCGAATGTTTCAAGCATTATTTTTTCGATTTCTTCCTTAGAAAAATCTCCAACTACAGAGGCTGTCGCATTATTAGAGCCATAAAAATCCTGATGAAATTTCTTCAGGTCTTCCAGTTTAACAGCTTTGACCATAGAGATATTCTCATCCATGGTAGGAGTATAGCGAGGGTCATCCTTTGGATAATTTCCTATAGCCCTCGAATATTCGACACTCGCAAGACCCTGAGGATCACTTTTCTGTTCTTCAATACTGCTCACTTCCTGATTGACCAGGATCTCAAACTCGTTCTGAGGGAATGATGGATTTTTGAGGATATCAGCAATAATTGCAAGTGTAGGCTTAAGATTTTCTTTAGTTGTTTCTACCCTGACATTGCAGCTCGCTGCCCCGCCACTTACTGAAACCCTTGATTTCAATTTATCAAAAGCATCCGTGATCTGTTGTTTGGTCATCGTTTTTGTTCCTTTATTCAACATCGCTGCTGTAAGTTCACCCACAGCTGCCTTCCCCTTCAAGGAAGAAAGATCCCCCATTCTGAAAGTCAGATTAGCAACCACTACATCACCCCTGGTCTCCTTAGGTAACATTGCCACTTCGAAATTACCTGTTTTGGATTTAGCTATAGAAGTTCTTTTATTAATATTGGAAGGAGAAGGATCAAACATCTCGCCTTCACTAATAGCCGCATTGCCTTTGTAATCCTTAACAAGTGTTGCTACATCTACCATAGCGGGTACATCTACCCTATCCGGATTTTTATCAGGGATAAATTCTCCGAAGGTTCTGTTGGAACTCTTGAAATATAATTTTGCTACGCGCTGCAGATCTTTTAGTTCTACTTTTTTAATGTTATCCCGGCCGATAAAGGTTAATCTCCAATCACCCTGAGCTATATATTCACTTAAGCTTGTTCCAACTCTTTCTACATTATTAAAAGCCATGTCCCATGCTTTCAATGATTTTTGTTTCTGGCGATCCAGTTCTTCTTGTGTATATGACATACCTGCGATCTTGTCCAGTCTACCCAGGAAAATCGCTTTAGCTTCATCCAGTGATTTATCCACGGGTATTGATGCTCCAAACATCATAACTCCGGGTTCTTTCAATTCAAAATTGAAAGCAAATACATAGGTTGCTTTTTTAGTTTCTACCAATTCTTTGTACATGACGCCACCGGGATCATCCGTAAGTATGGCGGTCAACATTTCAAGAGCAGCAAAATCAGGATGTGCTCCCGGGCAGATATGATATGCAGCCATGACTGCCTGAACATCGCCGGTTCTTCTTAATACAACACTTCTTTCACCATCCTGAATTGGTTCAGCAGTGTAGGTAGGATAAAGTAAATTAACGGATCTGTCCGGTTTTGGGATTGGTTCAAAATATTTTTTGATCAGTTTTAGTGTTTTTTCAACATCGATCTGTCCGGCTACGACCAACACTGAATTGTCAGGTTGGTAATATTTTTGGTAAAATGCTTTTAATCTTTCGATAGGTACCTTTTCGATATCAGCTCTGGCTCCGATCGTAGATTTACCATAGTTGTGCCATAAAAATGAAGTTGACAACACACGTTCCATCAGGATTCCTGTTGGATCATTTTCACCACTTTCGAATTCATTGCGCACTACAGTCATCTCACTATCCAGGTCTTTTTTAGCTATAAATGAATTCACCATTCTGTCAGCTTCCAGGCTCAGTGCCCATTCGAGATTTTCGTCTTTTGCTGAGAAGGTCTCAAAGTAATTGGTTCTATCAAGCCAGGTCGTACCATTAGGACGAGCCCCATGCGAAGTTAACTCTGCAGGAATATCCTTATGGGTTGGTGTCCCTTTGAATACAAGATGTTCCAGTAAATGTGCCATGCCTGTTTCACCATAACCTTCATGACGGCTACCTACCAGATAAGTAATATTTACAGTAATAGTGGGCTTGGATGGTTCCGGAAAAAGGAGCACTTTCATGCCATTTTTCTTGATCGTGTATTCTGTAATACCTTCTACTGTAACCCCTTTTTCAATGCCTTCGACCTGCGCCTGCATAAAAAAAGGAAATGTGCTCAAAAACAAGGCAACTAATACAGGTGCTTTGACTTGCTGTTTAGAAAAGATTTTATTCATTTGAAAAATAAGTTTGGTTATCTAAAAAAATGTTGCGCAAATTACGAAAAAATCCTTTCGTCTTTTGCGATTTCGTCCAAATGTCAAAATGTTTCGACAAATGGAAGCCTGGTATGCAGGCCATCTGCATATCATGGATTATTTAAATATTATTTAAATTTTTAAATATACCGTAGAATTTTAAAGGTAGATGGTAGAAAGTATTTGTTTTAAAATGATTTTATTCGTGAATAGAGGTAAACTAACTTAAATAAATATATCTGTCTTAATCAGATATCATCTAAAATCTCCTATATAAAGTTATAATATTTGGATTTTCAAACCTCTAAACATATGAATATTGTCATTGTGAAAAGGTTTCATCTGCGCGGAGGCGGCCTTGTAAAATTTAGTGAATGAAAGTAGAAAATACCAAAAAATAGCAAATTCATACACAGCGGAGGCACGGAGCCTTGTATGGTTTGCGTAATTTTTTGAGCATTTTCGGAGTGAATGAGCGTTAAAAATTTTACAGAGCCTTGAATTTCTTTGTTACTTTCTTTTTTCAAGAAAAGAAAGTAAGGATAAATCCTGTGAATCCAGATATCATTTGATTTTGGAAAATCTTTACAAGCGGACTAACATCTACCTTCTAACTTCACACAACAATATTTTTTCAACCATTTCAGCGATATAATCGAGTTCTCCCATACTTTTACTGAAAAGTGCATTTGCTTTGGTGGTCATTTCACCTGAATAAGAAGCATCTTCCAGGCCCTGGAGATTGATCTTGACATTGTAATAAGCCCCTGTAATAGCGGTCCGCAGGCAAAGCCCACCAACAGCAGCGTCGGATAACGAATTTGGGTTGCCCTTTTCCACCATTGCAAGAATAATTGGTATTGCATTTGCTGCTGTCTCCATGACCTGGAATGGTATTTCGATGGCGTGTTTGGTTGCAACAATTATAGCTTCCTGACGAATTCCAATTTCCTCTTCATTTGTTTTTGGCATTCTTACTGCCTCAATAATGCCATTGAAGGCTTTCGTATCTTCATCTACCAGTTGCAACAATCTTTGCTTGATCTCCTGTCCGGTCACTGCGTATTTACTGTACATCTTCCAGTGCTTTTCAAAACCCTTTTTGGAAGATGTAAGATTGGCGACCATTGTCCCAAGTGCTACACCAAATGCTGCTACAGCAGCCGATACAGATCCTCCGCCAGGCGCCGGAGATTCCGAAGCGGTCAGATCAGCAAATTCACTTAAGGAGAGGATAACAAGTTTTGAGTCCTCTTTTCTAGAGACGGCATATTCAATGACCTTTTTGTCAAGCGGATAGGGCGCGATCTCTTCCAAACCCATAGTTCTAACCGCAAACTTCATCAGTTCCATTTCAGACAAGCCGGCAGAAGCTTTCTGCTTTTGCAGAAAATATTTGCCTGCATCCACAAGTACTTTTTTGGGCACCATTCCTACCAATTCTGACCCGGTGACCCGGATACCTCTGCCATATGCACTCTCTACACAGGCTTCAAAAGCTTCATGCAAGGGAGTCTCATTGATATTTGTGAGGTTCATGGAGATCTGGGCGATGCCGTATTCTTCTATAAACCAGCCAATTCCTTTTACACTTTTTAATTTCCCCGGTTGGCGTTTTGGTTGCCCGTTTTCGTCAAGTATTTCTACTCCGTTTTCCTTTAAAATGCGGCCATTTTCTCGTATATCGAAAGCTATTCCATTGGCTTTTTTGACAGAAGTCGTGTTCAGATTGACATTGTATGCAACTAAAAAATCCCTTGCTCCGATCACTGTAGCGCCTGATTTTTCATTAAAAACGGGATCTCCATAATCTGGTTTCCATTGTGGATCCTTGATCTTACTTGCAAACCCTTCATATTCACCACTTCTGATATCACCAAGGCTTTTTCGTTCCGGAGATGTAGCTGCTGCTTCATATAAATATACGGGAATATCGTGACCAACTGCGACCCGCTTTCCAAGTGCCTGAGCATACGGAACCAATTCTTCAAGTGTTATGCCTGATATTGGAATTAATGGGCACACATCTGTTGCGCCCATTCGCGGATGAGCACCCTTGTGTTTACTCATATCGATCAATTGAGCTGCAATTCCAATGGCCTGATAGGCAGCTTCACACACATTTTCAGGTTTGCCCACAAAGGTAAATACTGTTCTATTGGTGGCTTTTCCGGGATCCACATCCAGCAATGTAACTCCTTCCACACTTCTCACTGCATCAGCAATAGCATTGATGACGGCAGGATCTCTTCCTTCACTAAAATTAGGTACACATTCGATCAGTATCCGGCTCATTTAAATTTATTTTAGGAGTGCAAATATAGGTGTTTGGGGTTATTATTTTTCATTGGTAATTAATACAATTCCTGTTAAGAATCATTTGTGAAAATTTGTGCTATTTGTGGTCCACATTCATAGTAAATGATGCTAAGCATCATTTCAATCTTAAGCAACAAATGACGTACATTAATTATCAAACTTAGTTTGCAATCAATTTTTATTTACTACTTCTCGTCCATAATTTTCAAAACACAATCCCATAGTTTTGTGGCACTTTTCTTCCAGGAATATTTTTTCACATTTTCAAAACCCGCATGTAACAGTTTCAATCTTAATTCGTGGTCTTTAGCCAAGTGCACCATGGCACTGCATATCTCATCTTCATTAAAAGGATCCACAAACAAAGCTGCATCACCGGCGGCTTCTGGCAGAGAACTTACATCGGAAGTGATCACAGGGCATCCGCATTGCTGTGCTTCAATGACCGGCATTCCAAAACCTTCAAAGTATGAAACACACAAAAGGCCTATGGCCCTGCTTAACTTATCTGAGATCTCTTCATTGGTCAGATAGCCTTCGAATAACACATCATTTTTGTGGATCATATGGTCATAAAAAGAGTAGATCTCTTTATTTTTCCACCCTTTGGATCCGATAAAGATCAGTTGTGTTGATGAAGAGGTCTGAACCTTATATTGCTCAAAAGCGCTCAGCAATCTGACAATATTTTTCCGTGGCTGGATAGTCCCGAGATGAATGAAATAATCTCCGGGGAGGTGGTTTTTTTCAGGCCTTTTAAAACCCGCATTTATACCGGGGTGTACAACATTTATCCTGGAAGCATTTATCTTATATTGTTCGACAATATCTTCCTTTGTTGTATGTGAAACTGCAACTATACGGGCAGCCTTCCTGGCAAAAATTGGCATATTATTCTTGTAATAATTAAGATGGTTACGGCTCAGATCCTTTGGATAGTGTTCAAAGGCAAGATCATGTATGACCAGTAAGGTTGGAATATCGAGCCTTAGAGACATGAAATTGTCCGGACTGATAAACAGATCAGCTTTATGTTTCTTTATTGCTTTAGGAACAGCCCACTCAAACCAAAAGTAAAACAGGAGCGGGGTCCTGGCCGGAGGAAAAAGGACAACCGGGGTGATATTTGGGGCAAATAAGAACTTCGGATCGAAGGACCTGTCAAATAAAAAGAGAAATTCGACTTCCGGATGTTGCTGCACCAATTGCTTCATTATCTCATAAGTATAGTGCCCCAGTCCCGTCATATTACCAGACAGCAAAAACCTTGTATTTACAGCTATTCTCATTCGTTTACAATAACTTATGTCTATCTGAAAAGGCAAAAACCTTAAAAACTTGGCTAAAATTATATATTTTCCTCACAACCCTGCTTTATTGTAATAAAATGGACCGGATTAAAACCCGGGAAGTTAGTAAAATATTGATTTTTAAACACATTCATAAAATAATATTT
>JAYUWT010000578.1:0-2703 GCA_043753405.1 Saprospiraceae bacterium
CCACCTGGTTTCGGGATGCTCATCGCCCATCTCGGGATAGGGAGTTGGAACGATATCGAGCATCACACATGCTTCGGGATCATACCCAAGCATTTTGGAAAGCATGTCCTCGAGAGGTTTAAAATCATACTTGTTTTTACCTACCCACGTACATTCTGTGGGATCTTCACTATATGCAACAGTAGGAATGAAATGAATGTTAATGCCATGTCTGAGGTATTCCTTATGCGCCGATTGATTTGGCCATTCCGGGGAGAAAATGGAAGAAAAAGCTATCATCGGCACAGGTTTACCATTTATCCTTAATGGAGTTTTTCCTATTTCAGGAAGCTCTACTTTGGCGGGTGCTTTTGCTTGCATTATCGAATAAACTTCCTCTTTGCTATAAAACGGTTTATTTGTTGCGTATGATAGATAGTTTGAATATTGCGCTGCCGGCGAAGGATTTGACCGAAACTCTAAATCATCAAAATAGATCGAGTACGGAACTCCGCTTACTTCAACCTTCATGGCAACTTTGGCGTTCACGTAATCTTTGGGAACATTAACATTCATGAACGTCCGAGTCCAGCCACTCTTTGAATTACTGATTGGCATTGGGTGAATAATTCTTGTGCTTGTATAAAGAGGTTCCACCCGAATATCTTTCTTTCCGGGAGAAGAAACAGTTACGATAAAATTAAAAACACTGCCATATCGTGCATTCACAAGATGATAATATCCGGCGGCCAGATAACTTTTTCCGGCTTCTACATTAATAGGCTCGGCGAGGGAGAATGAAACTATTCCCGGAGTTTCATTCTTGGTTAAAACAACACTTGATTCGCCACTATGAGCAATTGATTTCTTTAATGACACTTTTCCGGCTGCTGAATGCTGGATTTTCCATCCTTCAATTGATCCATTTGAATTACTTTTTTCAAATGAAGAATTTGCCAACTGATTGCCACCTTGGGCATCTTCAATTACTACTGTGCAATTAGATGGTTCGGTCAACTCAATTACTAATTCTCCATCTTTATCGGCTATTTGTATCCAAGGGTCGTAATAGCTGGTATTTATTGAGTAGGCCTTACCGGCTACTACCTTAAACTTAGACGGTTTAACATAAACTTTAACTGTATTTGGATTGGAATTAGTAATACTGTCTTTTTTAATACTTACAACGCCTTGCAGATTAGTTTTTGCCTCAATCATAAAAGTATATTTGGAAGGCTCATCAATGAAAAAACCGAGTTTTGAAAATCCTCCTCCTTTTAAGAAGGCTATTCCGGGTGTTTCTCCCGAAGACGCCTTGTAGTCAACTCCCTGGATATACAACATATCGCTTTGAGCAAACGCTACTTGAGAAAATAAAAACATCATCAAAAAAATAATTGGATTGAATGTTTTGCTGTGCATATTCTGATTCATTGTGAGTGTAATTTGAGGTTAATAAAAATAAAAGCAAAAAGGGCGTCTCTCTTTGCATATAATGATTACAATTTATCCCTTTTCAATCTAACAAGTAAAACATTGAAAGCATAAGCAGCCTTAGCAATATTCATTAATAAAATCACTAATTATTGCCCGAATAATCTACAGCCGGCATAACCTGACAATTGGAATAGTCTCATCAAACATCCGGCTTAATTAATTTAAGTATTTCCATTGAACGCCCCTTTATACTCCGGTTGGTTTGTGCCTGTTCTTTTGGACTAACAAGGGAAACATAATTATCTGTAGTAATTAAATTGAAAGGTTTATTATTATAGTTGGCTATTACCAGGTAAACATTTCTGTTAACGAACAAAGATGCAACTGCATTTTTGGGTAATTCAGATTGAAATAACTCCGATGAAGCAATATCTATCCATACCCATGTCCCCTCTTCAGTCATTGGCCTATAAAGGTTAAACCAGTACTTAAATCTCTCCATATACACCTCGCCCTGTTCTCCCGGCTGGCCATGCCCAATTATAGGGAACTGCATATAGGGTATTGAATTTATAAAGGATTCATCTTCATTTGAAATACTAATTAATCGTTGTGGGGAAACATAAGGAACATAATGTTTGGTTGACTCTCTAACAAAGTTTAAATCTCCCGATGCCTCACCGACCCATAAATAGTCGTAAATTTTCAAGTCTGTATGAACAGTATCTACTCCTTCTTTATGCAGCTTATAAATACCACCTCTTCGTTTAACTTCCGCATAAAGCAAGGCCAAAAAATCGGCCATAGCACCATCCTGTTTTGGTCCCTCTTTAAAGGCCAGCACGTCATCCTCGGCCCATTTACGTTTATTTGCAGGCCTATAAAAATCCTCTTGTTCTCCCGGACGCTCATAACCCAAATCGTTATATAGCCCGTCGACACCATATTCATCTAAAACATACAAGTGACGATGCAACGTATATGCCCGCCAATCGGGGCTTGCAGGTGAGCATTTTGCCAAATGGTAATCAAACTCAACCAGATCAAAAGATTTTGGCCACGCCCATTCCTTTTTAAAATTTTTATCTGTTCTCTCAAAAAATTGGGACGAAGTGTAGGGTATTACTTTCAACCCGTGACTCTGTGCTAATTTTACAAATCTCTTAAACCCTTCGGGGTTTTTTGCAACCAAGTAGTTTTCTCCCCAGCACGTAGCCCATTTACTCCAGGGTTGAATAATGCCTATTCCAATTTTTTTTAAATTTCCGAGTTCTTTGTCATCTTTAT
>JAYUWT010000579.1:0-2700 GCA_043753405.1 Saprospiraceae bacterium
ATTCAATGAATAATCTATCTGGAATGGTTAATACAACTGCACTTTTCAATCCGAAAAGTAAGATGCCAAAGGTTATATACCGGACTATTTTATTTGCCCTGTTCAATAGCATTCTACTTAACCTGCAGGGCCAGATCCTGGACAGTGAAAACAAAATATCACTTATCTTAAAAGATGGAACCCATGTTACGCTATTTGGCCAGGCAACTTCACTGTCCGATGCAAAAACAAATATGTATTATTATTTACCCTGCAATTTGCGCTTATCCAAAAAAAGTGATGGGACTCCTGAATTTTTATTTTTAAAATATACCTCCGATGAAAAAGGTGCGACGGGGAATACACAGGGCGGACTTTTGCATATGCTGATGGTACACGGTCTTACCAAACCTCAGGAGACAGAGTTATCTAGTGTCTTAAAATCGAAACATAATAATGCAGTATTAAAAGGTGCAGCGGATGTGGAAGCTCAGGCAGAAAACTCTGTAAGAATTATATCAGGAATCCTTAGTTCCAAGGAAATGACAAAATCATTGGTATTTTCAGGGAAAGCTGCGACCTTACCAGGTGGGAAAATAGCTCTTGCTGCTTTGTTGGATAAACAAGGAGCCCAATTATTTTCTGCTACCCTGGAAAAAGCGAGATCGATCACAGACCTAAGTATCAATCTTTCATTCAACTATACCGTCCGGGTGCCTGCAGCTAAAGGATATGTCAAAGAAGACTGGTCCAAACTGGATAGCACGATGCAAAAAGATTCTGCCAATTTTTCAAAAAGTGAAGAACAAGACTATGGGAAAAAAGTTGCAAATACTGTAGCTGGAGCCATGTTCGGAGGACCAATTGGTGCTTTAGTAGGATGGTTTGGCTCATCCCCGGAAGAACATTTTTCGTATGATCAAATGAGCGATTTTTATCGTAAACTCGAAGAACAAAAAGTAGTCACCTTACGGTTTGAAGAAAATGTAGCCGATGAACGGGTAACAAAAATCAGGGAAGCATTCTTTCAACATTTTCTAAATGCCTATACAGAAAAAGAAGCTGCCAATCCCCGGGAAGCGGGACCTAAAGAAAAAGAAGCCATGCCGGATATCAGGACCGGCGATTCTTATAAATTTAAACGAGAAATCCGGGATGTTATCAAACAACATAAGGTTCAAATATTTGATCTTTCTTATGCTTTGGCTATAAAACGGGATCACCAGTTGACAGAAAATCTTGCGTCCTGGTATGATCATGCCAAAGATAATCCAAAGTGCATTGGCTTAGTTAATTTAAATGATCCATTTTTCCAATATAGAGATATCAATGTCATCCTGGATCTCGAAGCTGAGGAGATGATGAGCAAGGAAGTTAACTTCGTTACAGTAAGTCTGCGAAAAAAACGAAGTGGTGAGGGCGCTAATGATTTTACATCAGATGTCACCTTTGATCGTAAATTTTTGGAAGTTAACGGCAATCGAACGATCGTTACTTATTCCAAAGCACAAGATGAAAGCCCTGAAACGTATGAATATAAAACACAATGGAGCCTTAAAGGTGGCGAAACCTTCCCACTGATTGATACTTTATGGACTAAAGGAAGTTGGCAGGGTATCAATCTGGCACCTCCTGTAAAACCACGAACTGTTCGTTTTGAAACCGATCTTGCGGATATGAAAGAACTTGGGATAAAAAATGTCACCTTACAAATGCGATACATGAAATTTAAAAACGAAATGGAGTCCAATATGAATATCAATATGTCCGGGGCTGAAGCATTTGCTGAAAAAATGATATTCGTTGATCGTAATAATCAGGGTTATGCGTATCGAATAGTCTTCCATGACAAAGAATTAGGGCCTCTGGCTACACCATGGGAAGCCAAGATCAATACAGATTATATATATGCAACCTTACCCAAAGAATTGAAGGATAAAAAACAAGACTGGATAAAAATGGCCTTGAATGCAGCTTCCGTAATAACAGCTACCGGTGAAAATGGAAAGATATCCAAAGAACAACAAATATTGAATAAATTTAAACAAGTACTGGAAGTGGCTGGCACCCTCAAAAATTAAGTCAAAAACTATTATTCATCAACCTCAATTTATGAAAAATTTATTTTTAGCTTGGATTACTATAGCGTCGTTTATAAGTAGTGGTCTTACAGCACAAATCCTTGACTATAATAATAAAGTCGGAATCACACTAGAGGATGGAACCAATCTGGTTTTATACGGCAAAGCCATCTCTCTGAGTGATGCCTTATCCAGTGACTATTATTATTTACCCGCCAATCTCCACCTTGGGAAAAAACCCGATGGAACTCCGGAGTTCTTATTTATTAAATATACCACAGAAGAACGCGTCGATGCAGGAGGAGCACAAGGCGCAATCCTTCACTTTCTTACCGAATGGGGACTATCGGCTGCACAGTTAAAAGAAGCTACAGATAAACTTATCCAAAAACTTAAACCCAAATCGCTGGCAATTGGTCGTATAATTCTACCTAGAATCATGGGCCCTGTAGATGTCAGTGCAACGGAAAGTGGAAGCTTTAGAGTGATATCAGCCACGTTGAGCGACGACAAAACCGTAAGGCTCATTACTTCTGGGAAGGCTTCAACAGTACCTGGAGGCAAGACCGCAGTGGCATCTAAAATGGATAAAATTTCTGCTCAATTATTTGCAACCACCCTTGAAAAAAACCGTTCAATT
>JAYUWT010000580.1:0-6801 GCA_043753405.1 Saprospiraceae bacterium
TTAAAAAAGGCAATCGAAAGATTTACCAACAGATTAACCGAATGCCTAAACATATTAAATAATATTAAATATGAATTTAATTGAACTGAATGACCCTGCGCCGGCGGGGGGTAGGGGGTGGGATATTGTTTAACAGATGGAATATTAATTACGATCAAAATTCTTCTTGTTTTAATTTTCTTTTAAACCGTGAGAAATATAAGGAGGGAATTCATCCTTATAATTTTTCTAAGTTAATTTCTGACACCAATAAAAATTAAATGCAATTAAAATACCTAATCAGTCTTGCACTTTGCTTGACTGTAACACCTCACAGAAACGCTTGCTACTACTCAAAAAAGTGAAGAGTAAAAAAGTGAAGAGTCCATAGCTATAGAGCCACAAATTGTAATAATGGAAAGAAATAAATTTTTTTTTTCGATTTCCGGCATACAGCTTTTAGCCTATTGTTTAAAGTTATCAATTGATCACAATAAAATAATAATTAACAATTAATAATTAACAACTAATAGGATATATCAAGTTTTTTAAATCAGCGCTTTCTAAAAGTAGATTGCGTTGATTATTAAATTTTATTTAATTAAAAATAATACGTCAAAAGATATATTTATAAATTCAACATGTAGCCTGCCGATCTACCACTTCCTTGTGATATAAAAGCTTCAATATCCACGAATTCCTGTAAGTCTCTGGTTGCAGTAGCCTTTGAAGTACTATTGATTGAAATATATTTTTTTGCAGTCATACCGCCCTCAAAACCATCCTTTCCATGTTCAAGCATTTTTTGAATTGCCTTTAATTGTCTCGGATTTAGTTTTTCTTTGAAACGATCAAAAAAAACTGTTTTTTCGATTGTAAAAATGGCTGCAGTTTTTACATCAATTTCTGATTCCACGATTAAATTAAAGAAATAATCTAGCCAATCCGTTACCTCTATATTTTGTTGAGCAATCTTTAGTGAATCATAATATTTTTTCTTATTATCTTCTATCTTTTTCGAAAGACTAATATATAAAGGCATATCTAAATGCTCTGCCAGCGCCTTTTCTGCTAGCGCCCTACCAATACGTCCATTACCATCTTCAAATGGATGTATTGTTTCGAAATACAAATGAGTTAATGAGGATTTTAACATGGCTTCACCAACTTTTCCTAGACTTTGAAATGAAAAGCTATGATACCATTTGACAAATTCCAGCATCATTTTTTCTACATCAGCAGCCGGAGGTGCCTCATAATGCACCTGAATGGATCCATAACTTCCCGACACGATCTGCATCGGCTCGATACCTGCTCTCCACTGACCGGCATTAATACGTACTTCGGATGCCATCAAAATATTATGCCATCTTTGGATCATTTCTATTGTCAATTCCTGATTATAATCTTTTCTAACCTCCCACATCAGTTGAGCGATAGTTAGAGCTTTTTTATCTTTAGTTTTGGGCAAAGAATTATGCAAGCCTAATTGATTGCGAATAGAAGACATTACATCCAATCGGCTATAATATTCACCTTCTATTTCGGATGTTTTGAGCGCTTCAGACAGCATGATATGTACTAAAAATTCATCCTTTTCCTTTTTAGTTAAGCCCTGTAACATTCCATTTACCTCGCCTGATTGTAAAGCAAAAGCTTGTATCAGGTCCGTGAGTGCATCGCTAATAAACTTAAAAGTTGGAAAGTTTTTATGCTGCCAAATATATTTCATGAGCCGAATAGATTATTTAATCGGCTCAAATATACAATAATTATGAGCCGATTAGTCAAATTAATCGGCTCATTTTTTATTTTTCTTATTATGAAAAGTCATCATTTCAACACAGATATCTTTCGCACCTCATGCCCCGTAACATTTTTACTAATGACATTCAGAATATAAACTCCTGAAGTACAATTATCCGGCAACAATACTTCATTTTGTCCTTTAATTAAAGTGGTTTGCAACATCACTTTGCCATGCATATCCCAAACTGTTGCATCTCCGCCTTCAGATGTGGAAACATATATTCTACCTTCGGACGGATTTGGATAAATGATTATGTTATTTGCCAAAGCCGGCACATTTGTGGAAGACGTCGCATCACATGGCGGGAAAACATCATTAGAATCAGGAGTAACTGTGATCCCAAAGGTATACAACGTGTTGACAAACAAGTCAGCATTCGAACCGGGTGTGCCACCCCCATTTGTTAACGCAATAGCGCCGGTTTTCTTTTGCATATTAAAATACATCGCCGTATTAACACCCGCATCACCACCGTTATGCCCCCAGAGTATATCGCCGTTACTTGCCTGTGCTGAGTAAAATATAATTCCCTGGGATGGGTCCACCGGAGTTTGCTGGCGAAGTATGTATGCAACTGTGGAGCTGTCCAATACCCTTGTTCCTTCGTGAGTTCCATACTGCATATACATCGTCATAAACCGGGCAAGGTCAGTACTTGTTGTTCTCAATTGCCCGTCAGGATAATCAGGGTAACCATATAAACCGGCATACCAATATGCTGCACCATCCCATCCATAAGGTCTTGCTATCCTTGTAGTATCACTGATACCTGCTAAAAGAAATGAGGTACTGTTCATACACAACTTTTGAAAGATGGCTGTATCACAATAATGGTGGAATTTATCCCCGGTTATGGTTTCCACAAGGTAAGCGGCCAGTGTAGAGCCAATGTTACTGTAATCATATTGAGTGCCGGGCCGGTAATTATGAAAGTTTGCGGCTTTATAATATGTGCCACCTGGTGTAAAGTATTCTTCCAAAAAGGTACCCATAGGTATTGGCGAATCACCCAATACATATAAAGACCCCATAGTATTCCATTCGTCCTGTATTGCGGATGTGTGAGTGAGCAGCATTCTTGCAGTAATACTGTCATTGGGAAATGATGGGATCCTGACGTTGAAAGGTAAATAATGATTGACGTCTATATCAAGATCTATTTTTTGCTTTTCCCATAACTGCATGACAGCGGTAGCGATCATAGTCTTGGATACAGAGGCCTGCATAAAGATCGTCTCGTCATCGACAGGCTTATTGGTAGACAGGTTTGCAACACCCAGATTATTATGGTAGATCAACTTACCTTCCTTGACCACTGCAAAAGAAGCTCCCGGCATTTTACCGTTGTTCATCCTCGTGAGCAGGGAATTGTCTGTTGGCTGAGCCAAGCTTTGAGTGATGTTTCCTCCTAAAACCAGAAAGAGGGAAAAAATTATTTTTGCCGGTATTTTGTAAAGGTTGGTTATCATTTCCAATTCAATTTTGTTTTTGAATATTCAAATATAGGATTTGAAGTTAATATGTTATAGGATTTAATGCCAAACTAGGTAGTTACTCGACTAAATAAAAAATATTCTTATAAATTGCGTATTTTCAAAATCAATTAGGACAAACATTAAAATATTTTTTTAATGCGGGAAATTAATCAGGATCATTTGGTGTCAAAGATTAAAATTCCTTGTCCATTTCCAGATTACACCACAATACTTTATTTTATTAATTTTAAGCACGATTGAGATAAAGTAAAATGACCACTCATTCGTCTTCGATACAATATATGATTGAAAATGAATATTGTAACTGTATCTCCAATGGCTGATACAAAAGCATTCAACCTTACCGATACTATCAAAAGGTATGGTAATCAGCTGTTTGGATTTATCAAAAGCAGGGTCGGACTAGTGGAGGACGCTGAAGATATCCTGCAGGATGTGTGGTACCAGTACAGCAACCTTGCCAATCCGGAGGAAATCCTTAGTGTGAGTGGCTGGTTGTACCGGGTGGCAAAAAACAGGATAACAGACAGGTCCCGCAAACAAAAAAATGTATTGCTGGACGACCTTGTCTACGAGGGGGAAGAAGGAGAGCTGACATTAAAAGAAGTTTTGCTTACAAACGATCCGCATGACATCGAATTATTTATGTTTAAAGAGGAATTCTGGAATACATTGCAAAATGCACTGGAAGAGTTGCCGGAAAACCAGCGAAGGGTTTTTATTCTCAACGAGCTGGAAGATAAAACCATGCAGGAAATCGCGGATAAGGATGGAGTACCGATCAAGACGATCATCAGCAGAAAGGGGTATGCTGTTAAATATTTGCGTAAAAAATTGGATCATCTATATCAGGATATAATTTAAGTTATTAATTATGGGACAAGAAAGATTTTATTATGAAAGAAGAAGAAAGCCACTTTTTCTTTTATTTATTTTGTTAATGTTGTTGCTGGTGGGCGCTTTAGTGATGGTCATATGGAATGCCATCATACCCGGCATCACAGGTTGGAAGATGATCAATTACTGGCAGGCATTAGGCCTGTTGATTCTTGGCAGGATCCTTTCCGGTCGTTTTGGTCCGCCCATGAATCATCGAAGAAGATCACCTTTTATGAGCAGGTTTCGTGAAAAATTTGCCAATGCAAGTCCGGAGGAAAGAGAAGCTTTGAAAGAAGAATGGAGACGCAGGTGCCGCGGCAGAGATGACCGATAAGATTGCATGTTCATTGTGCATTGATTAAAATATTAACAAAAAGTAAAAACAATTAGAGTATAAATTCCGGTCGTTCGTCATCTATTTAAAGGCCTTTTAATTTATCAATTAAATAATTTAATAAAACTAAAAATGAAAAATAATATAAATTTTATTCTTCCCAGAATAGCAGGTATAACAGTGCTGGCAGGTGTGGGCGCGATGATACTTTTTGTACTGTTCAAGGTATTAATGGTAGTGTTGGTCGTATCATTTGCCGTATTTGCTTTTAAGTCCGCAATGATGCTCATCAACGAGGTTCGTGAAAGACTGGGAAACAATGATGATTACAAAGGATACATCACTTATGATTACGAAAAACAAAGATCATTTGCCAATTATAGTAAAGAACAGGCAATAATTCCCATCAATTAATTTAATAATTAAATAAAAACATTATAAATGTATAATAGAGAAACTAAATTTCAAAGTGACAATATGTCTCATTGCAATCACGAAGCATGGACCGCATTCCGAAAACATTTCGGCGATAATATCTCAGAAAAAATGAACCGACGTTTTCAAGGTGGCATGGGCCGGAAAAGATTCGGCAGCAGAAAGTCTGTCAACATCCTCGAAACCGCGGACACATATATCCTCCAACTATATGCTGCCGGACTCAGGAAAGACCTGTTCAGTATTTCGGTAGACGATGATGTGTTGACTATCAGCTACCAACCGGAGGCAGAAAACAGCGAAACCAAATACATCTACGAAGAATACCGTCCTGTTGCATTTGAGCGTGCATTTAAATTGAATGACAAAGTCTTAAAGGACCAAATTGGCGCAGCATATACGGACGGAGTACTTGAAGTTACCTTGCCCAAAGACCCGGAGGCCCATAAGCCCGGACAGAACATTGAGATTAGATAGGTCTTTAATGATTTATAATAAAAAGGCCACTCTACAAAGGGGTGGCTTTTTTTATTTTATTGATCTAGAAAAAAACCGGGAAATAGAATATTTATGAAATATTGTACGTATTTTTGTACAAAATATGTAATAATATGATAGTTGCAAATATTTCTGAATTCCGTAAAGACATAAAATCATACTTCGATCAAGTGTCTGAAGGGTTTGAAACACTAATAATTAATAGGGGTAAAGATTCGGGGATTGTTGTGATCTCACTAGAGGAATACAATTCTTTAGTTGCTACCAATTATGAATTATCTTCCAGAGCAAATGAAAAGCGCCTAGATTCTGCAATTGAAAAACTTGGAAAGGGAAAATCGTTTTCCAAAGATTTGATTGAATAGTATGAAATACATATTCGTGGATGAATCCTGGGACGATTATCTTTATTGGCAAAAAATTGATAAGAAAAAAGTTAGAAAAATAAATGACTTATTAAAAGATATTTCAAAGACTCCGTTTGAGGGCATTGGAAAGCCTGAACCTTTGAAGCATAAATATGCCGGATTTTGGTCCCGAAGAATTGATGACGAACATAGACTTATCTATAGATATCTGGATGATGAGATTCAAATATTGAAATGCAGGCATCATTATGATTAAAAGAAAGTGTAAATGGAGGAAGTATTTAAAGAACATGATTCGCACTAAAAAAAAGCGTATTTGGACCAATGAGTGGATATACTCCTAAACAAATCAGCACTTTCTGTTCCCTATTTAGAGGACGAGAAGACGTTTTTGCTCTTCGTTGGGAGAAGGCTGGAAAGTCCGGGTACATGCCGGCTTATCATTTCGACCCATATCATTACAGGGCGCATAAAATGAGTGGTGGAACTTTTCAAAATTATGCTCACAAATCATATTTACCTCTAACGGAAAGTCAAGTCCAAAAACACTTAAACGGAATTCACCAGATAGGAATTTACCCATTACTCCAAGACAATACATCTTTTTTATTGGTAGCAGATTTTGATAAACAAAATTGGCAGGAAGAATCCAAAACTTTCCTAAATGCTTGCGATGATAAAAAAATACCCGCATATCTTGAACGTTCACGTTCCGGCAACGGTGGACATGTTTGGATATTTTTCAAACAACCATATCCTGCTGTAAAAAGCAGAAAGATATTTATTTCAATTTTGGAACAATCGGGAGCGTTTTCGTTGTTTGATAAAAGTTTAAGTTTTGATAGGTTGTTTCCTAATCAAGATTGTCTCTCTGGTAAAGGTTTGGGGAATCTAATTGCTTTACCTTTCTTCAAGCCTGCAATGGAAAAGGAGAATAGTTGTTTCGTTGATCCAGAAACATTTAAATCATTTCCTGACCAATGGCAGTTTTTAAATAAGATT
>JAYUWT010000581.1:0-2696 GCA_043753405.1 Saprospiraceae bacterium
TATAAAAATAAAACTCTGAACTTTTATTAATTAAAAATGCTTGTATAAAAGCAAATAAGGCTAATGGTGTATATATAAACCATCCCTTTCTGTAGCTAAAAAGCCCTTGTACAACTCTGAATCTATCGAATTCAAAATAATCCAGAGCTGAATACGAGTAATATATCCAATTTCCTGTAACGTACTTCCAATAAATCAATTGGGGTAGGCAAGCTAAAAAAGTTGCAAACACTATCAAACCAATGTATTTAATGTTACTTTTCAGATACTGCCATTTAGTTATTTCCGGAGAATACCAACTGAGTGGAATAATGATTATTAGGATGTCTATGGGGCGTGTTATAATTGCTAGTCCTATGCAAATGCCCATG
Organism: Saprospiraceae bacterium; assembly: GCA_043753405.1. Classification (GTDB taxonomy): domain Bacteria; phylum Bacteroidota; class Bacteroidia; order Chitinophagales; family Saprospiraceae; genus Parvibacillus. Next base: position 372 of record JAYUWT010000581.1, read on the forward strand.
AGGATGGAATTTGAAAAGGTAACTTTTTTATACCAGTTCGCTGTTAAATAAAGAACAGAGGAGTATAGGAAAAATTGGTAAGTGTGAGATAATCCACTCTCAAGTGTTGCATAATGAAAGAAATTAGTACCAAATGCTATTAGTAAAATTGTAAAAAAGATGCTTCTATTGGTAAAATATATTTTAAGAAATTTTACCAGAATAATTAATGCCAGAGTTGCAAAGAGTAAGGTTGAAAGAACTACAGAGTGTTGGTATGGATTAGAGTATCCATCTGCAGAATGTTGTTTGGTAATAATTGCCCACTGGTGAGCTACCAGAAATAAAGGTAATTGAAAAATTGCAACCCCAATTGGATATTGATTACAAAGATTGTTGTCTTTCAAACTGGGAAAGAGACCATATTTTTTACAAATCCCTCTAACTGGGTTGTATTTTAATTCTATACTGTCAAGGTAATTATATTTCGTGATGTCCTTATAGATGATTAGCGCAGGAAGGTAGTTGTGATAGCCAAACTTATCATAAGTCAAAACATCATTCTTCTTCCATTTATTGTTACTTGAATCAACTAAAATCGCAACTGTAAAAAAAATAAGGACTGCAAAATATGGTAGAATTTTATTCATTGGTAATAGTTGTATCTTTAATGAAATTTTTAATTTAGTTTAGTTTTGATTTACAATCTGACAACTCATGGTAATTTAATATTATTTTAAGAATAGTCTATGTTTTGAGAAGACATTAAACCAAAAATAATTTGTTTATCTACCTTAACTTAACCTGAACTGAACTTTATTTTTAATGTTAATTTAATGAAACTTACTTGATGCTTTTATGTCCCATTCGTAATACAATACACCATCAACATTAGTTATTGAATCCATATTAAATGCCTTAATAATCTTACTTCCTTCCAACGCTGCAGGTCGTGCCCGTTCCTGAACCGGAACATCATAATTTTTTTCACCTTCCGGCCAGTAGACGACCAGGACTTTTTTTGAATTAATATTTTTTAAGATCAACGTGTCAACTTTATGCTTAAGCAAGATATCAATATGTGCCTGCGCTTGATTTTCAGCAGTTCTCGACAGCTTGCAATTGAATAAAGGCAATTTTGAATAAATACTTAACTGCATCCAATAATCTGTCCAGAATTCTTGATCATTGAGTGTGATATCATAATTTTCTGAGCCTGCGATCACAGCAGGGATTGTATAAATAGCCTGGTAATCCTTGAATGGAATGATACTTAATTTTTCAAACCTTTTAGTAATGGACTTATGGCTTAAAATATTGGGATAGCGGAATGTATTTTGATATTTAATAAAATCCTTAGTATCAATTATCATTACTATCAACAGTGGAATAGCGAATAAATATGCTACAATACGATTATTCTTATGAAGCCTGAAGAATAGATAATTGAACAAAGAGATTCCCAAAAATAGCATGATCCAGAAACCAGGCCAGTTAAATCGAGCCAGACACCTGAATTGGGTGATCATATCAACCTTCTTGTAAAAGAAATAAAAGATAGAAAACCAGTTGTCTAATGACAGCGGGATCATGCAAAATTGAACATAAGTTCCGGAAGCTGTAGCATACACAAAAAAAACCGAAATCAATAGTAGAAAATAGAAATTGTAATTATGTGCTTTGTGAAATACTTGCCTTAATTTATATTTTTTCTTTAGCAAAAAGTATATACAAATACACATTGCTGCAAGTAAATTGAAAATGAAAAAAGCCCCCAGATAACTCATGGACTCGCCGGTGATGTTCTTGAAAGAACAGGAGCGGAATAATGGTATGACGGTATTATACACATAGGGGGTAATGATGGATTCCGGTGTAAGCCGCCACATTTGATAACCAAATCCCTGTGCGACGGTCAGCCTTTCTGCTGAGTAGGAATCAATCTGATTAACCAGAAAATGTAACGACAATCCACTTCCAAATAAAAAGAAGAAAAAGAAAGTTGAATCCAATACTTTTTTCCATTGTTTCCTGATTAATTTGGCCACCATGATGGCCGCAAGAAATATTCCAATAGGTAGGGCAAGAATCGCAACATAATACAAGTGAAAAAGGCCGCTGATAAAGATCAATGTAAATATTTTTATTCCTATGATCCATTTATTCCCCTTACCTGAACTGGAATAAATGTAAATGTCCTTCAGAATAAATAACATCAGTACCGGAAAGAGCCCAATTGAAAAATTATACACTCCATAGATAAACTTTAATATTTGTGGACTGATCCAGGTGGCGCCAATGCACAATATTAGGAGTGGAAATATGGATGATCCATGTTTTGGATTA
>JAYUWT010000582.1:0-19210 GCA_043753405.1 Saprospiraceae bacterium
GTATGGCCTCCTGTGTCACCATGGACATCTGTCTTCTCAGTGCATCAAGTTGCACATCTTTGACATCAACTCCGTCAATTAATATAGCGCCCTTAGTAACATCATAAAATCTTGGTATCAGATCAGCTATGGTGGATTTCCCCGCTCCGCTTTCACCCACGAGGGCGATCGTTTTTCCCTTTTCTATGGTCAGGTTAAAGTCCTTCAATACATCTATCTCATTTTTATAAGCAAATGTTACATCCTGAAATGTGATATTTTTACTAAATGTTAAAGAATTTTGAGCATTTATTTTATCTGTGATCTCCTCTCTTTCGTCTAGTACATCCCATACTCTTTGTCCCGACACCAATCCCCTTTGCATGTTTGCTATGGCCTGGCCAATATTTTTTGCAGGACTTAATATTGAAAAATATAAACCAAGATATCCCAGGAACATAGAAGCCGTCAATCCTTCATCTTTAGATAATACCAGGTGACCTCCATAGATGATGATCACAGCGATCACTGTCACGCCCATCACCTCAGATAGCGGGGATGCCAATTCTTTATTGGTCACGATCTTTTTCATAACACGTGTATACCTGTCATTGAGATGCTGATATTGTCTCTGGACAAATCCTTCCGCATTGAAGATTTTAATGACCCTGTTTCCGCTGATCATTTCGTCAGTATATGACATCAGGCTGCCCAGTAAAGATTGGCTTTCACCTGATCTTTTTCTAAGGCTTCTCGAGATCTTATTGATTACAAAACCCGATAAGGGAAAAAATAATAAGGTGAAAAAGGTCAACTCCTTTGATATAATAAATAGGGTAATAAACGTCGCAATGATCGTCAAAGGATCCCGAAACAGTATCTGAACTGAGGTTACTACAGTATTCTCTATTTCTGAAACGTCATTACTAAGCGTTGAAAGTAACTGGCCTTTTTGTTTGTTGTGATAGAAACTCAATGAAGAATTGGTAAGTTTTGTAAACAGGCTGTTTCTGATTTTCCTGACAAGATTGACACGCATCCTGGCAAGAACTTTCTGGCTCATAAATCCAAAGAAATTTTTCAGTAGTGTCACCAATATGAGGATGATGGTAATATAGACCAGGAGCATAAACTTTTGATTTTCTCCTGCACTGAATTGCTGAGCATAATATTGAAAAATACCCTGGAGATAATCTCCTGAAAATGAAAATTCTGGTTTTGAAACAACTCCCTTGATGGGATCTTCTTTAAACAGAAAGTCGAGCAGGGGGATGATCATTACAAAGTTCAACAATCCGAAAATAGTATAGAATACGACATACACTGCATATTCCGGTATATAATGATGATAGGGTTTTGAAAATCTAAGCAACCTGAAAAAGAGCTTCATTCTTAATTTTTTTGCCAATAGATGTTGAGGAGGTTAAATAACACTTCTGCATCAACTTCGTTACAAAAGTACAATTATAAATAGGAAGTTGAAAAAATGGATGTTAATCGTGTTTGATTTTTGTGCAGCACCCTAACATATATAGGTTAACGCCTCGAGATATCATAACCATCTGATAACATCACATATTCTAATTTTTTCCACAGTATGTCAATAATATATTAGTTTCGTTTTTAAATAAAATTAAAGATCAGTGATTCATTGATATCTCAAAAAATATTTCCGTCTAAGATCCTTTTGTTCGGCGAGCATTCTTTATTGTATGGAGGTGAAGGTATTGCCATTCCCGGGCTTGATTATTGTGGCCAATGGATACAAGGTGTCGCACATAGTTATGGCACAGATCTTTTTGCATTGGCTGAATATCTAAAGAAAAATCAAGGCAATTTCCACCGTTTTATAGATACAGATGCATTTTTAAAGGAGGTGGATGAAGGTTGGTCATTTCAGTCCAATATACCGATAGGTTATGGTGCTGGCTCTTCCGGTGCTTATAGCGCTGCGATATACGATCGCTATGGAAGAGGTGAAGAATACAAAATAGGACAACTGAGGACCGATTTGAGTATCATCGAATCTTATTTTCATGGAAAAAGCTCCGGTTTAGATCCACTGGTAAGCTATTGTAACAGTGCTTTTCATCTTCGTATGGGACAACCACAGGCCATAACACTTGACAACACTGTGACCGATCATTTCAAGTTGATTGATACCAAAATTCAAAGAAAGGGATCATCTTATATCAGTCTTTTTAAAACAAAGATGGAAGACAAAGAATTTGCAAAAAAAATAGAAAACACTCTCAAACCCGCAGTCAATAAAGCCATTAACGCTTTGATCAATTATAATGCAAAAGTGTTGCTGGAAGCATACTTTGAGATCAGCTATTTTCAGCTGGTCTGGATGCCCGAATTTATTCCGGAATCCTGGTTAAATACATGGGAAAATAAACTATCCGATCAAACCGGTTATTTGAAACTTTGCGGTGCAGGAGGAGGGGGATTTATATTACAATACTTGCCGGAAGATTTTAACTGAAAATAATTCTGTTATCTTTGCTTTCCCACTTTTATTGAAATTTTAATAAAGATCTCCACCTAAATAAAATAAAATGGATGTACCTATTCAAAACATAGAACTGGAGTTTCTTACTCCCGGCCATTATACAGAACTGAAAGAAGTGATGATCAGTGCTTATTCGAATATGCCCAATACTTATTGGAAGGAAAAACATATTAATAATTTACTTGAGAAATTTCCTGAAGGACAGGTTATTGTAAAGGCCAATGGTCAACTGGCAGGATGCGCCCTCTCGATTCTGGTGGAAGGCAATAAATTTGATACTCAACACACATACAAAGAGGTTACAGGCAACTTCACTTTCCATACTCATGATTCTAAAGGTGATATGTTATATGGCATCGATGTATTTATCAAACCTGAATTCAGAGGTCTTCGCCTGGGAAGGCGATTGTACGATTATAGAAAAGAATTGTGTGAAAAGCTCAATTTGAAGGGCATTTTGTTTGGTGGCAGAATTCCAAATTATCATACATTTTCACCTGAATTAACTGCTAAACAATACATCGAAAAAGTTAGACAAAGGGAGATCCATGATAGTGTCCTGAATTTCCAGCTATCCAATGACTTTCACCCTATGAGGGTTTTGAAAAATTATCTGGAAGGCGATGGTGCTTCGATGGAATATGCTGTTTTATTAAAGTGGGACAACATTTATTATGAAAAGCCCACTCAACAACCCAGCTCAAATAAAAAAGAAATCCGGCTCGGTCTTGTCCAATGGCAGATGAGGCCATATAAGGATCTCAAAGAGGTTATGGAACAAATTGAGTTTTTTGTGGATGCACTGAGCAGTTACAAAAGCGATTTTGCTTTATTTCCCGAATATTTCAACGCGCCTCTGATGGCAAAATACAATCATCTTAGCGAAGCAGATGCGATCAGAAAACTGGCTGAATATACTCCGGATATCCTGGCTGAATTCACTAAATTATCAGTGTCTTACAATATCAATATTATAGCTGGCAGTATGCCTGAACTCGTAGGTGACACCTTAAATAATGTCGGATACCTTTGCCGGCGGGATGGAACCTATGAAAAATATGAAAAATTGCATGTGACACCTGATGAGGCCAAAGTATGGGGCCTCAAAGGAGGCAGTTCAATCAAATCTTTTGACACAGACTGTGGTAAAATTGGCATTCTGATATGTTATGATGTGGAGTTTCCTGAACTGAGCAGGATCCTTGCGGATGATGGTATGGACATATTATTTGTTCCTTTCCTGACTGATACACAGAATGGTTTCTCAAGGGTTAGGTACTGTGCACAGGCCAGGGCCATCGAAAATGAGTGTTACGTAGCTATCGCAGGGTGCGTAGGCAATCTTCCTAAAGTTCACAATATGGATATTCAATATGCCCAGTCAATGGTATTTACGCCCTGCGATTTTGCTTTCCCGACCAATGGAATAAAATCAGAAGCTACGCCAAATACTGAAATGATTCTGATCGCCGATATTGATATCCACCTTTTGACCGAACTACATAATAAGGGAAGTGTTAAGAACTTGAAAGATCGGCGTAAAGACCTTTATAATTTAAAAAGAGTATAATATTGACCTAAAATTATCATAAAGTATAATTGAATCGGGATATTTTACAGCCACGGCATGTAAAGAAAATGCAAAACTTTTCATAATATTTTCAAATTCTAACCATATTATTATTAATCCTTATTAATATTGCACCGAATTTTTGGCAACAATACTTCATGCATAATAAAATTATTGTCTGTCAACCTTGTATAAACTTATATATAAATCTATTTTTAATGAAGAATAATTTTTCGATCCTCTGCCTTCTGGTAATTAGTTTTATCTCTACACATAGCATGGCTCAGGATGACCTTATCAATAAAATAAAAGGTAATCAAAGCGCAATAAGTAAATTTACATTTACCAAAGTTCATGACATAGAATGTACTTCAGTAAAGGATCAGGGTTCTTCCGGAACGTGCTGGAGCTACAGTACAGTTTCGTTCCTGGAATCTGAAATGGCAAGGATGGGTAAAAAACCTGTCGACCTTGCTGAAATGTTCATTGTACGCAATCAATATATAGATAAAGCAGAAAATTATGTACGCATGCATGGTGGCCTTTTATACGGACAGGGTGGAGCTGCACATGACGTAGTGAATATGTATGGTAAATACGGCATGTTGCCTCAAAACGTCTATAATGGTCTGAATTATGGAACTACAAGAAATAACTTCAACGAACTTGAGGCAGTATTAAAAGGATTCCTCACGCCATTGATAGGGGAGAATGTTAAGATGCTTAGTCCTGTTTGGAAAACTGCTTTTACCAGAATTGTGGATACCTATCTGGGCGATGTCCCTGAGAAGTTTACTTACGAGGGAAAGGAGTATACTCCCAAAAGTTTTGCAGATCAGGTAGTTGGTATCAAGGCTGAGGATTATGTGGAATTGTCCTCTTTTAATTCAAGCCCATATTACCAAAAAACAACTTTGTTGGTTCCTGACAATTGGAGTTATGATCAGGTATATAATGTACCGATAAATGACCTTACTGCCATCGTAGACAATGCTGTTAAAAATGGCTATACTGTTACCTGGGGCACAGATGTGAGTGACAAAGGATTTTCATGGAAAAATGGTGTGGCTTACGTGCTGCCTATGGAGATGGACGTAATGACTGAAGAGCAGAAATCAAATATTTTCTCTGGTCCTCAGGCAGAAGGTGGGGCCAGTCAGGAAGACAGACAGAAACAATTTGATAATTACCAGACCACCGATGACCATGGAATGCAAATAGTTGGACTTTATACCGATCAGAATGGTAAAGATTATTATAAAGTAAAAAACTCTTGGGGGATCAAAAATGATCATGAAGGATATCTGTATGTTACAAAAAACTTTCTGAAATTAAAAACAACAGCATTATTATTGCACAAAGACGGTGTTCCAAAAGAAATTCGTCAGAAGTGCAAGATCTGATAATAAAACCCTCCTAACATGCTCTTTGTAAAAAGCGATGAAGATTGTCCTGAATTTCTGGCTGGGGATATGACCCAGCTCAAAGAATTGGTGCATCCCAGCAATGACCCTATTGAAATCAACTACAGTTTGGCAAAAGGGAAATTAGCACCGGGAGAGTCCTCCCTGCCACATAAGCTGGGAAGCTCTGAAGTATTTTATGTTTTGTCCGGAGTTGGAAAAGCAATGTTGGACAGGAATATAATTGATATTAAAAAAGGATCAATTTTATTTGTGCCACCTAATACTGATCAATACCTGATAAATGAAGGAAAAGAATATTTGGAATTTATATGTATTGTCGAACCATACTGGAAAGATACCGACGAAAAAGTGACTAAAATTTAATAAACAATAATATGAACTTTACACAGAGTAAGAATGTTCTTGTCATCATTACCCAATAAAATTAATTAATATACATTTATTTAAACACTAAAATATGTCAACTACAATAATAAGATATTCAGACGAGGAGCTTTTGGAATTTAAAGCTTTGATCGATGAAAAAATGGCTACAGCTCGCCAGGAGCTTAATTTCATGAAAGAGCAGATAATGGAGATGAATGAAAATGCCAGCGAAAAACAAGGTGGCAACTGGTTTGATGATTCGAGCGTACATACAGAGCTTGAGATGTTAAATACCATGGTCATTCGTCAACAACAGTTTGTCAATAATCTCGAAAATGCATTGATCAGAATCCAAAATAAAACTTACGGTATCTGTATGGTTACCGGTCAGCTGATCGATAAAAAACGTTTAATGCTTGTCCCACATGCTACAAAATCTGTGATAGCCAAAGAAATTGAAAATGCAGAAAAAGCTAAACTGGAAGCCATGGCCAAAGCTGAAAAAGAGGTAAATGCTAAAAGTATCGATAGAGAGATCAGCGAGACGAAAGAGTTAAAAACTCCTAAAATAATCACCAAAATTGTTAAAAAACCTACCAAATCTGCCGGCAAAGCTCCTGTTGTCAAAGATGACGACCTGGATGATCTTGAATTAGAATTGGATCTCGATGATGAAACTGACTATGATTCTAACATTATCACGGGAATGGACATGGACGATATTGCGGACGATCAGGATTATTTTGATAAATAATATTTCACTTTACAGCTGGACTTCAATAAAAAATAAGTGATCAGGTGATGGATGAATAGGTGATCAGGTGATGGGTGATCATATGATCAGGTGATGTATCCTATGAAATCCCAGTTCCGTTTTCAAACGTCCTCTTAACTCCTACCCCCTTAACTTAACTTCTACTTGACTTTCTAACGACTTCCCTCTGACTAAATAAATGATCAAGTGATGGGTGATCAGGTATTTCTCCAAAGTGGGAAATTTACATTCCCTTTTCGTAGTTCGTTCGCTGCACACCGATTTCTACTCTCATACTATCCACTATTATACTTTTATCGTCCGGATTCAGGAAATCAAGTAAATCAGCTTCATCTTCGCCACTGTTCGCTGTTCGCCGTTCGCAGTTCGCTACTTTAATACTCCCTCCGACACCCCTCCGGCTTTTTTCCGACTATTTCAGACTCCCTTCTGACTCCCTTCAGACTTCTTCAGACCCCGAATTCTGACCTCTGACTTCTGACTTCTGACCTCTGACCTCTGTCCTCTGCCTTCTGTCTATCTTATCCACACTTTTGTCCTCCATATACTACTCCTTCATCCAAATTAAGTATTATAATGTACTATGTCTTACATAGTAGTATTACATTTGCAGTACTATGTTAGAATTAGTAATTTAAAATAAATTATAATTCCAACCTGTAACTAAACCGGTGGTAAAACCGCCTTAACAAAAGATCATTAAATAAACAGGCTTACTATGAAACAATTAATTCTTTTGCTCTTTATTTTAGGGAGCTTCCAGGCACAGGCGCAACACAAATTGTTCGGACAATTGTCAGATTCCGTATCTGCAAGGCCTATGGATTTCACAGAGATCCTCCTCAAAGGTGACAACAATGAGTGGAACAACCTTTCTGACGAAAAAGGTAATTATACATTCGAAGGTTTAGCATCAGGCAAATATCAGCTTTTGATCAGATACAATTTTTCTATTGTCCATGATGAACAATTCGAACTTAATGGCGACCTTGAAAAAAATATATCATTTGTTGTCAAAGACCTTCAGCTTAAAGAAGTAGTAATAACTCAAAAGATCTTTCAAAAGAAATCGGACCGTTTTATTTTTGATGTGGCCGTTTCTCCTAAAGCAAAGGGCAATAATGCATTTAGCCTGCTTCAGGAAACCCCCCTTGTCTCAAGCACGGATGGCAAATCCTTAAAAATCCTCGGTAAATCAAATGCTGTTATTTATATCAATGGCCGTAAATCCAACATGGATGCAGAAGCCATCACCGAATATTTAAAAAATGTCCCTTCAGAACAGATCCAGCGAATAGAGGTCATTACAACCCCTGGTAGCGAATATCAGGTTGAAGCTAATGACGGCATCATCAACATTGTAATGAAAAAACAACAAAGTGACGGATATAATGGAACTGTCAAGTTATCAGATAATCAAGGTTTCTATAATAATCCCGGTGCCGGACTGAATTTTAATTTCCGAAAAAACAAACTAGCCGTCAATACAGGAATAAATGCCTCTTCATTCAAAGAACAGGAAAAATACTCGCTCTCCAACGGTAACACAGATTTCAGAAATGAAACGTTTGGGAATTCCACTGACCCCAATCAGAATTTGGGTGGAAATATCAATGCAGATTTTGCGCTAACATCCCGACAATCCATAGGCTTAACGTATAACTTCCGCTACAATAAAAGTTTTAATTCAATACTCGAGGTTGAAAATTATAGTAACGGAATCCTGTCCAACAGAACCACCAACATTGAAGATGCACAGACGCATAATCATTCTGCAAATATAAATTATGAAATAAAAACGGACTCTCTCGGAAGCAAATTGAGTGCAAATGCATCGTTTCTCAAATTTCAAAGGATCATGAACAACATCAATGAAACAGTACCGGCCAATGGTGGTGGTGTCTTGAATACATTCAGGCAATCTGTTCCTCAATATATTGACAATCTTGGTGCCAACATCGACCATATACAAAAAACCAAAGGTAAAAGCACGTGGTTATTTGGAGGAAGCTATAACAATACAAATACCGATAATGACACCCGCCAGGACATGTTAACGGAAAATGGCTATGAAAACAATGTTGCACTCTCCAATCATTTTGTTTATGAAGAAAATATCATTGGTATGTATGCGACTTATGAATTATCTCTCAATGAAAAATTTTCAGGAAAGGTTGGAAGCAGGTATGAAATAACCCAAAGTGAAGGCCACGTTATTGATAAAAGTACCGGTTTTAACAGAAATTATTACAACCTGTTACCTTATCTTAATGTCAATTACAATATGCACAAAGACCATAATTTGACCTATTCATTCTCAAGCAGGGTTCGCAGACCTACATTCTGGGAATTAAATCCGACCAGAAAGTATTTCACACCAACCAATTATCTGCAGAACAATCCGTTCATGTTAGCGTCCAAACATTACAATCAGGAATTGAATTATATGTTTAAAGATGCCTATTTCGCAATTTTACAATATCAGATCATTAAAGATGCTTCCGGCCAGATTCCACTTCAGGGTGTCATGATCGATAATAGTACACAGGCAGAGACGCGATTTTTAAGATATATAAGGACTAATTATGGCCAAAACGCTGAGTTAAGTTTTTCATTGGGTATGAATAAATCATGGTTTGACGGAATCTGGAGTACCAATTATATGGCTGCACTGGAATATACACAATTCAAGGGTACTGTGTCTACAGATCCAACTTATGTACCACAGGAAGGTTTTACAGAAGTTTTGTTTCCGTATACTGTTGATAATGACAATAAAAACATCTTCCTTCAGGTCAATAATAACATTCGTCTTTCACCAAAAAAAGATCTCTTCCTGGGCATCAATTATTGGTACCTGTCTCCTAAGCAAATTGAACTTGGCAGGCTGGGCTCTTTGCAAAGCCTGGATATCAACGTCAAAAAAATGTGGAAGGCATGGACATTAATGCTGGAGGTTCAGGATATCTTTCGAACTAATAATGATCGGATCTCAAGTATTCAGGATGACGGATATTACAACAATGTATTCGCAGATGAATATAATCGCCAGCTGAATGTCAGGCTTACTTACAACTTTGGAAATCAGAAATTGAAAAAAGCACGTGAGGTTGACGCGATCAACAGCACGATCAAAGGCAGATTGTAAAAATATTGACTCGTTATATATACCGATACAGCGGGATCCTTCATTCCCGTTGTATCATTTAGTTTATAATAGTTCCAAACTATAGCTACCAGAATCAATCTGGTTTTCCTACTTTTGTGCATGGTAAAAATCAAAACCATTGTCTTTGATCTCGGAGGTGTCCTCATCGACTGGAACCCGATGTACGTTTACAATAATTATTTCCCATCTAAAAAAGATCAGGATTATTTCTTTAATGAAGTGGCAACATTTGACTGGAATGAAGAACAGGACGCAGGAAAATCACTGGCACTCGCTACCGAGGAACGTGTAAATCTTTTTCCTGAATGGGAACAATCCTTAAGAGACTTTTACGGTAGGTGGGAAGAAATGTTGGGTGACAGGATCCATGGCACCGTTGAGATACTTGAAAAATTGAAAGCATTTAATAAATTTAAGATCTATGCCCTGAGCAACTGGAGCGCCGAAACCTTCCCACTTGCTTTAAATAAATTTGACTTCCTGCATTGGTTTGACGGCCGTCTCATCAGTGGTGAAGAAGGCTTGGTCAAGCCCAATCCTGACATCTTTCATTTACTTCGGGATAGATACGGTCTCGTGGCAGCAGAAACTCTTTTTATAGATGACAACCGGAGAAATGCAGATGCCGCTAGATCTCTTGGATACCACGTCGTACACTTCATATCTCCTGAACACCTGAAAGAGTCATTAAAAGATTATGAAATCAATTTATAAGGTGGTTTATTATTATTTTAACAACTTGAAAAACTGAATGAACTTTCTTGCAGTTGTCTCCCTTTGAAGGGGGATGGGGGGTGGACTGATCCAAAAATATTTATCTTGTCAAAAATAATCTAATGCGCTTAAGAATCTTATTTCTTTTCATAATAATTTCAATCAATTTGACCAGTCAGACTCCTCCTCCATTGACATCATACGACTACGTAAATCCACTCATTGGCACACAACGTATGGGACACGTTTTTCCGGGGGCGACTGTCCCATTTGGCATGGTCCAATTGAGTCCGGATACAGACACCCTGCAATATGCTGTCGATGGCAAATACAATAAGGATGTCTATAAATACTGCGCCGGGTATCAATACGACGACAAAACCATCGTGGGATTCAGCCATACACATTTCAGCGGGACGGGACATTCTGACCTTGGAGATTTTCTTATCATGCCAACTCAGGGCGTTTTACAATTAAATCCGGGGACGTCCCAAAATCCAAAGGATGGATACCGCTCCTCTTATTCTCATGCTAATGAAGTAGCTTCTCCCGGATATTATAAAGTTAAACTTGAGGATCACAACATCACGGCTGAGATGACTGCATCGCCAAGGGTAGGTGTGCACAAATATACATTCAACGATGCAGGTCCATCCCACATCATTTTGGACCTCATGCATGGCATCTACAATTATGAAGGCAAGAATGTATGGAGTTTTGTGCAGGTCCTGGATGATTTTACTGTGGTGGGTTACAGACAGACGAATGGTTGGGCAAGGAACCGAACAGTTTATTTTGCTATGAGGTTTTCAAAACCATTCACTAATTATGGTTGTGTTAAGTTTGATAAGGGCGAAGTATATAGAGGATTCTGGGGCAAGCTGGATCAAAAAACCAATTTTCCTGAACAGGCAGGAAAGCAGCTACGCATGTATTTTGATTTTAACATGGCTCAGGGAGAGGCCATTGAAGTTCAGATGGCACTTTCGTCTGTGAGTCCTGCAGGAGCATTGGCCAATATGGGGGTAGAGACCAATGGTAAAAGATTTGACCAGATAAGAGTTGAGGCTCGAAAACTATGGGAAAACGAATTTTCAAAAGTCAGCATGAAGGGTGCACATGATGATATGGTCAATTTTTACACAGCATTGTATCATGCCTTATTAACACCGATCATTTATCAGGATGTGGATGGCAAATACAAAGGTCTTGATCAGAATATCCATGAGGCCAAAGGTTTTAAAAATCATACGATCTTTTCCCTCTGGGATACTTACCGTGCGCTTCATCCTCTGTTCAATATCATCCAGCCTAAGCGTAACAATGATATGATCCGGTCCATGATGGCACATTACAACCAGAGTGCCATGCATATGCTGCCTGTTTGGAGCCATTATGCCAACGAGAACTGGTGCATGATCGGATATCACAGTGTGTCAGTCATAGCAGATGCCATCATCAAAGAAACATATAAGGGTGATCCTAATGCTGCCCTGGATGCTTGTGTTACTACTGCAAAAAACCGGAAGTTTGACGGCTTGAATTATTATTTGGACCTTGGTTATATACCTGAAGACAAGTCAGGATCATCTGTTTCAAAGGTGCTTGAATTTGCTTATGATGATTGGTGCATCGCCATGGTGGCCAAAAAGCTTGGAAGAATGGACATCTATAAAGAGTTTTCAGGTAGGTTGGGCAATTTTAAAAATGTATTCGATCCAGCATCGGGTTTTATGAGACCTAAACTTTCTGACGGCAGCTTCAGGAAAGATTTCGATCCATTGGATACTCACGGACAGGGTTTCATAGAAGGAAATGCCTGGAACTACAGTCTTTATGTGCCTCAGGATGTGCCGGCGCTGATGGAGCTTTTAGGTGGTAAAGTCAAATTTGAAAAATATCTGGATGATCTTTTCGACAATGAATTACCTGATAAATATTTCGCTCAGACAGAAGACATAACACGTGATGGCATCATTGGAAATTATGTACACGGTAATGAACCTTCGCATCATGTGGCTTATTTGTACAATTGGACAGACAACCCATGGAAAACACAGGAAAAGGTACGCATGATCATCAAAAATCAATATAAAAACGGGCCGGACGGCTTGAGTGGAAATGATGACTGCGGCCAGATGAGCGCATGGTATTTGTTTTCAGCGATGGGTTTTTATCCGGTATGTCCCGGATCCGACCAATACCAACTCGGAAGTCCCCTTGTAGAAAGTGTTGTCCTTCAGCTTGAAAATGGAAAAACCTTTTCTATCAAAGTGAAAAACCAGGGACCCAAAAATGTATTTGTTAAAAGCATCACCTGGCAGGGCTATCCATGGAAGGAAAGATACATCAATCATTCAATGATACAGCAGGGCGGAACATTGGAATTTGAGATGGCAGCGAAAAGGTAGAAATCTGACGTCAGACGTCAGAAATCAGACAGAAGACATCAAAAATCGAAGCCTTTCCCCCTCTCCGAGGGGGCCAGGGGGAGGCTCTCCTGATGGCGCAAGTCTTCCGACTTCTGCCAAAAAAAATAAAAGATCCAGGCTATATAATAACAGCCGGGATCTCTATTTAAAAATATTTCCTTATTTCCTCGTCGTCGTCATAACTGCATTGCCCATAGATGGTATAATCTGCACTATCTTACTTGCGCTCTTAGTAGCAGGATCTATCCAAAGAGTCATTTTATCATTTTCATTGTCATCGGCAATGATCTCTACGCGAGTGTTTTCAACCGAATTCACCATTTCCTTTCCAACTACTTTCAAAGTTACCTGCTTGGATTTCATCGTTGCCATATCAGGCATTTCAAAGTTCAAGGTATATCCTTCCTTGAGCGGCAACCCTGCTACGATCATATCCATCCCTGCTCCATCAGTTAACATAGCCCCTTTAAAATCTATGGCCATCTTTTTGCCTTGAACTTCCAAATCTACTTTGTCCTTTCCATATGTCATAGGTATTTTCATGCCCATTTGTTCCACATTTCTCGTCAAGGGGTTGAAAGAGGAATTGAAAACTATTTCATCCTTCATTTCGCCCATCTGCCCTGAAGCTACATCTGATATCACCCAGTCATTGCCTTTTTGGGAGATCGTTCTTTTCATTACCATAGGAATGGTCTGACCCTGAACTTCTATTACAAGATCATAATCTGTGGAGATCGCAGCAAATTTATTGTCAATGGCCGGAAGCGCTTTGCTGGTAGTAACTGCCACTTTCGGTGTGTACGTTACTTTTTTGACATCCACCCGAAGTTCTTCAAGTCTTTTGGCTACATCGGCCGGCATATCCTTTTGGTATCGTCCACCTAATATGCCTGAAAGAAATTTTTCTACTTCTGCGTACATGGCCATACGATTGACAGGTTTAGCGAATCCATGACCTTCGTCGTCAGCTAATAAATATTCGACCTTCCTGCCATTATCCCTTAGAGCAATGGCGATCTGGTCTGCTTCAGCTTTTTTTACTCTTGGATCATTAGCGCCCTGGATAATCAAAAGAGGCTTTTGGATCTTATCCGCACTGAAAAGCGGACTTGCTGCTTTAATTAATATTTTACCTTCTTCAGTATTAGGATCACCTACCATACCATACAAAAATGCTCTTCCTGACTCCCAATAAGCAGGAACAGACTCAAGTAACGTAAAGATATTACTAGGGCC
The DNA here is from genome assembly GCA_043753405.1 of Saprospiraceae bacterium. Classification (GTDB taxonomy): domain Bacteria; phylum Bacteroidota; class Bacteroidia; order Chitinophagales; family Saprospiraceae; genus Parvibacillus. Next base: position 14,187 of record JAYUWT010000582.1, read on the forward strand.
TACGATATCCACACCACAGGCATAGACGTCCGGTGTAAAAGCAAGTCCTGCAAGAGTGGCATAACCTCCATAACTCCCTCCCATGATGGCTACTTTGTTTTTGTCAGCAATTCCTTTGCTGATCAAATGTTTAACACCCCATGTGATATCGTCCTGCATTAATTTGCCCCATTGAAGGTCACCACCGTTCATGAAGGCCTTACCATATCCACCACTTGATCGGAAGTTGGGTTGAAGCACAGCATAGCCTCTATTTGCCAGAAACTGAACCTCAGCGTCAAATCCCCAATAATCCCTGGGCCCCTTAGGTCCTCCATGGACAAGTACTATCACAGGAAGGTCTTTGGTTTTACCACCCGGAGGAAGTGTCAGATACGCCGGTATCTCCAGGCCGTCGCTACTTTTATATGTAATTGGCTTCATCTCAGCCAGGTGTTTTTCAACTTTTTTAAGCTCCGGACGTGGCGTGTACTGAGGAATTATCTTTTTGGTCTTCGCATCAAAAAAGTATGCTTCGGAAGCATATTTATCACCACCTACAGCCACCAAAAATTTGGAATAATCTTTTGTAGAGCTTTGGAATGCCACCTCTCTTCCCGGAAACTTAGACTGAAGGAATTTGTAATTACTTTCCCAGGTCTTGTTTTTCCAATAGTAATCCGTTTTGTCTGCTACATAGTTGGTCGAAATTATTTTCCGGGTATTCCTGTCCATCTGTAATCCACCAAAATCCACCTTTCCTTTAGGATCGCTCTCTACTTTTGTCACTGCTGAGGTATTCGGATCCAATAAAAACAGGGTTGTAAAGTTTAGATCACCTTTGTTAGATACGAGATATGCTTTCGTATTATCTTCATTCCAGGAATTGATGTAAGCTTGTTCTGTCACCGGATATTCATAGATAGGGGTCAATGTGCCATCTTCATTAATTCGTAAGATCGTGGTATTTCCCTTTTCGTCATTTTTATACAACATCCTGAGTTTTTCATTCCAGTCAAAATCATACCCTACAATACGTTCTTTGTTTTCATACTTGAGGGTCAGTTCACCGGTTGATATTTTGAGTTGATACAGGTCGTGCCAGGCTTTGTCCCTGTCATTGAGGCTTATCATTAACATATCAGGATCTTTTTCACTTACCAGATTGATTTGTGCTGTAACCTCTTTGAGTGGTGTTAGGTTGCGCGATTCCGGTATTGTGCCTGCCGTTACTTTTGCGAGGGGATCCACAGCAAATACATTAATATTTTCATCTCCGTCTTTATCCTTTACATAAAGGATGTATTTACTGTCATCTGTCCAGAAATAACCATAAAGTGGTCTGGGACTGTCAGTTAATGGACGGGCTTTTTCAAAAGGTTCATCAAATCCTTTAACCCACACATTCATGATTCCTTTATATTCTTTCATAAAAGAGATCCATTTACCATTGGGGCTGAGTTGGCCACCTGAAATCTGAGGATTACCAAAAAATAAATCTCTGTCTAAAACCGGAGTTTCCTGTCCTGTCATATTTGTCAAGTATAAAATTTTAAAAAGGCATAGCAATAGTAACTTTTTCATAAACAAATTTTTAGAATGAATTTTTTTGTAAATATATTAAATGTCAACCGAGTTTTTTTGAATCCGAAAAACTTTCAAAGCAACATTTTATAGATCCGATTCCAGAGGAATATTGATATCCCGGGGTTCAAATTCTCCCTCCCAACGAGCTATCACCACACTTGCAAGGCAATTACCCATTACATTGATCGCTGTCCTGGCCATATCCATGAGTTCATCTATCCCCAGGATCACGAGAATAGGCCACATAGGGAGATTGAACTGTGCTGCCGTGGCTAACAGTATAACCAGGGAAGCCCTGGGCACGCCCGCGACGCCCTTACTTGTAAGCATAAGTGTAAAAACCAATAACAGTTGTGTTGGAATATCCATTTGCATCCCCGCAGCCTGAGCAACAAAGATCGATGCCAAGGACAGATAAAGAGTGGTTCCATCCAGGTTAAAACTATAACCTGTAGGGATCACAAAGGCAACGATCTTTCTGGGTACACCCAACCGTTCCATAGCTTGCATCGCTTTGGGTAAAGCAGATTCGGACGATGTCGTGGCAAAAGCTATGGACATCGGTTCGATCACGACTTTTAAAAAGTTAATGATCGGAACTTTAGCTATCAACGCTACCGGCAATAAAACCCCCAGCACAAATACAATAAGGGCTGCATAAAGGGTCAGTAACAATTGTATAAGATTGACCAAAATGCCAAGTCCCATATGACCTACTGTATATGCGATGGCTGCTCCAACTCCTATCGGAGCAAAATACATGATGATATTCGTAAATTTGAACATCGTTTCTGCAAGGCTGTCGCAGAATTCCAGCATAGGACGTTTTTTCTTTTCATCCAGCATGGCAAGTCCTATACCAAAGAGCACACTGAATACCACGATAGGTAATACTTCTGCATGATAGATGGACTTGGCAATATTCTCAGGAAAAATATGGAGAATGATGTCCTGCCATGAGGACGCTTTCGCTTCAGGCAATACCTCCTGCATACCTTCCGGCAATACAATACCGACACCTGCCTGAGATATGTTGATAGCTATAAGGCCGATAAAAAGGGCAAAGGTTGTCACCACTTCAAAATATAATATAGACTTCCAGCCCATGCGGCCCACTTGCTTAAGGTTGGAATGTCCTGCTATGCCAACCACCAATGTTGCAAATAAGATGGGTGCTATAATAGTTTTTATAAGTTTCAGAAAGACCTGACTTAGTACACGCATGTTCTGCCCGATATCCGGAAATTCATGACCTATCAGAGCCCCTATGACCATAGAAATAAGGATCCAGGTTGTCAGGTTTTTTTTGGCAATACCATAAAGAATGAATGATAACATTACCAGAATGTAAGATGCAGTGATAATAACCGGAGATATACCAATACTAAAATATAATACTGACAACTGAATAAGTCCCACTATAAAAAGTGAGGCAAAGATTAATATAACACTGACCTTCTTTTTGTCCATTTTGATAGTTAGGTTTTGCTCTTTAAGATCAAATTTATTAAAATAAATTTATTCGGTCTAAAAATGAAAAGGTGGCTTATGAAACTTTTGATTATAGATGGTGCAAAGTAATAATTAAAATCTAAAACTAAAAACTGATACGCCATATCACAACCATTATTTAGTTTGTTTTTTCTGTATAATTCATCTAATTTTACGGCCTTGATGTGAAAAAAATAAAATATGTCGAACATAGAGAACAGGGATATTAATAGCCTAACCCAGACCATTGGGATCAAAAATCCCGGTAAAATATACTACAATGCGACCCCTGAACATCTTGTAGAAGAGACCATATTACGTGGCCAGGGCTTGCTTTCTGACAAAGGGGCACTGACGATCCATACAGGTGAGTTCACGGGCCGCTCTCCCAAAGATAAATTTATCGTCAGTGATGCAAAGACTGAAACTGAGGTCAATTGGGGCGGATTTAACACCCGTTTTGACGCCAAGAAATTCCTTCATCTTGAAAAGAAAATTCTTGCCTATTTTGAAGGAAAAGATATTTTCATTCGCGAAAATTATGTTTGCGCTGATGATAACTACCGCCTCAATGTCCGCACCATTTCTGAGTATCCCTGGAGCAATTTATTTGCAAATAATATGTTTCTGAGACCTGACTATTCCAAACCTTCAGCAGAACCGGACTGGACGATTCTATGCGCACCCGGTTTTCTTGCAGATCCGGCTGAAGATGGGACCAGACAGCACAATTTTTCAATAATTGATTTTACACAAAAGAAAGTATTGATCGGAGGATCAGGATATACGGGCGAAATAAAAAAAGGTATTTTTTCAGTACTTAACTTCCTTCTGCCTGTGGATAAAGGTGTTTTCCCGATGCATTGCTCTGCTAATATGGGCAGACAGGGAGATACCAGCATTTTCTTTGGTTTGAGCGGGACCGGGAAGACCACCTTGTCAGCTGATCCCGAACGCAACCTTATAGGAGACGATGAACATGGATGGACCAATGAGGGCGTTTTCAATTTCGAAGGAGGTTGTTATGCCAAGACAGTCAACCTCAGTGAAGAAAGTGAGCCGGAGATCTACCATGCTATCAAACATGGTGCCATTCTGGAAAATATTAAATTTATCGCGGGAACCAGGACACCTGATTTTGAGGACATTTCAATTACCGAAAATACGCGTGTTTCATACCCGATGCACCATATAGATAATGCTTTACCCAAATCCAGAGGTCCACATCCTGCCAATATATTTTTTCTTACATGTGATGCTTTCGGAGTCCTGCCCCCTATTTCAAAACTTACAAAAGGCCAGGCCATGTATCATTTTATTTCGGGATATACTGCTAAAGTTGCAGGTACTGAAGCCGGCATTAAAGAGCCTCAGAATACCTTTTCAGCTTGTTTTGGAGCCCCCTTCCTTGCCTTACATCCTGCGAGATATGCCGCTATGCTGGGGGAAAAGATGGAGCGTTTCAGTGCCAATGTTTGGTTGATCAATACTGGCTGGACAGGTGGTCCATATGGTGTCGGCAGCCGGATGAAATTAAAGTTTACAAGGGCAATGATCGCTGCTGCAATCCGGGGAAATTTAAACAATGTGGCATATCACAAACATGACATTTTTGGATTGAACATTCCAGTATCCTGTCCTGATGTACCTTCTGAGGTGCTCGACCCTAAGAATACATGGGCTGATAAGGCTGCATATGACCAAAAAGCAAAACAACTGGCTAAGGATTTCAATGACAACTTCGCTAAATACTCAGATATGGCAGATCAGGAGATCAAAGACGCAGCACCGAAAGGGTAATTAATAATTATAAATTATTAATTATAAATTATAAATGAGAGTTGGCATTTGATCAGAGATTGTTGATTACATCGATTATTGAAATTTCTTTCGGAGATTTTCCCCCTTTGGAGGCAGGGTCATTCAGTTCAATTAAATTCATATTTAATATTATTTAATATGTTTAG
>JAYUWT010000583.1:0-2693 GCA_043753405.1 Saprospiraceae bacterium
TTAAAGCCAGATTTGAATTCAAGCTTAACCATGATGTCAGGTTATATTTAAAATCGAACTCCACTCCCACCCTATAGCTTTCATCCACATTAAATCTGGTATAGGCTCCGGCATCATTGATCTGTCCTGTCAATACGAGCTGGTCTTTGTACCACATGGTGTATTGGTTGAAACTGAATTGTAATTTTTCAGAATTGTACCTGTATCCAAGTTCGGAGTTTATCAATCTTTCATGTTTCGGCAATTTTCCCGGTGCAGCTTCTGTAAAGTCATCTCTGTTGGGCTCTTTGTTTGCAATTCCACCGTAGATATAAAATTTACCAGACCTACCCACAAAATAGGAAAACCCTAACTTAGGGCTAAAGAATAAATAATCTTTCGAAAGTTGTCCAGCTTCACCATTGGAGGTTAATCCCTGATATTCATAATTGATATACCTCAATTGTGCATCAACGAGCAATTCCAGACTTTTGAATCTCTTTTCTGCTTTTCCGAAGACACTGGATTCTATTTTTTTGGCTTCATTTTCATAATATCTTCTGGGATTCCAGTCTATAATTTCTTCGACAGTTTTTATGAGACCAAAATGTTTTCCACTGTAATGTTGGATATTCCCTCCCGCCTGATAAGAACAGCCAATATTTCTGAAACCATAAAGCAGGTTGATCCCCATCAGATTGTTGTCAAGCCATCTCTCTCTTACCAAACTTACGTCCATGGGATTGACATCTTCAAAATAATCACTGATGTTTTCCTCCCGGTATTGGTTATAATAACCTTTGCCAAACGTATTATACAAAGTAAATTTGAGCGTCGAATTTTTAAATTTATAACCTCCAATCAACCTGCTGTAGAGTTGTTTGTAATTGTCTGTCTCATCATCAAAGAAGGTTCCATCTCCTTTCAATCCGGCTGAATTGTACGTCGATCTGTTATCAGCAAAATAATATTGTATCGGCATTCCATTCCATGCCTGATATGTTCGCGCCTTTCCCCAGTAGAAATTAGCGGCAAGTGAAAAATTGTCTTTCTTATATTGGGATTGAAATGAACCGGCCCAAAGGCTCGAAGAAGCCCGGTCGATATAACCGTCACTGCTGATCCTGCTGCCACGGAATTTCATTCGGAAATATTTTCCTATGGTTCCGGTATTATACGACAGACCGTATTTTTGACTGTTGAAAGAGCCATAACCAACATTCGCACTGATTCTTTTAGTTTCCGGGAGTTGTCCGGTCTGTAAGTTGATATTAGCACCAAAAGCTCCCGGTCCTGCAGTGGAAATACCAACACCACGTTGAACCTGGACCATTTCCACGTCTTCAATGAGATCAGGCAGGTCTACCCAAAATACATTCTGAGATTCTGCGTCATTGACCGGTACGCCATCGATCATTACATTGATACGGGTCTGGTCGCTCCCCCTTATACGCATCGCTGAATAACCGATTCCATTGCCCGCGTCTGAGGTTGAAACTGTTCCCGGTAAATTTTCCAGTAAGGCCGGCATATCTACTGGTGCATTGGAATAAAAATTCTCTTTACGAATGGTCTTTTGTGTCACAGGACTGTTATCAAGCGCCCAGGATGCTATGACAAAGGAAGAATGCAACATTGTTTTGGACTCGTATAATTTTATATAGATATCGTCTATTGCATTCAAAAGTGTTGTATCAAAAGTTACATACCCAACATATGAAACTTTTAAATTCAATGGAAAAGTAACATTGTTTAGTAAGAGCTTCCCATTACGATCCGTCAATGAAGTCTGTTCTCCTGTGATCACAGTTGCTGCGGGAAGTGCATACCCATTATGGTCACTGACTTTGACATTAAATTGTTGCGAAAAACCCTGAATAGATATTGAAGCAAAAACAAGAACATATAATGTCCTGCATAAAAGCTTAAAATATAACATTGAAAAATAATTTATGAAATCCACCACAAGGGGTTCACGGTGGAATCGTATCACAAATTTCCATCCCTTCCGGGCATTATCCCGGCAGGTTCAATGGGTATTATCTCAGCCAACCAAATGTCAGCACCCCGAATAAGATGGTGTGAAGGTAATGATAAATTATAAATGGTGAATTATAAATTACGTATTCAAGTGAATATTAGACAACGTCAATTTATCAAAAAAAAAGGAATTTCGTTCTTTCACGAAATTCCTTTAAAAATTTATTAAGCATCACCCTTTCCGAAATTGTTGATCAAAACGGCACAATCTTTATGTGCTTTCTGACAATGTAAAGATGAAGTCATTTATTTTTTCATACATCACCGTTTATGGGTAAAAAATAAATTAGTGGTTTTTCTGTAGGGATGAACAAATTTTACCAAATTTCATATAGAGGTTCAGTTATCTCTACCAAATAAACTTTTTGTTTTCCTATTTCTACTAAAATGTATTTATCTTTAACAGTATCATTTTGTGTTATTTTAATATAAGGTTCTAGTATCTTTATTCTATTAATTTGAGTTGCACCTCCCTCTATCAATCTTTTCGCCTCATTATTAGATTTGATTTCTAAATATCCTACCAAAAGATCAATTAAACTTATGCCCTTCCGAATTACATCAGCATCTAAGCGTATAGAGCCAAATACACTTTTGAAAAGTTGAAGGGTTTTTTCTTTTAATTTCAATACAGCAGAATTTTTAAATTTTTTGCTGAAAATGAAACTAGTTAA
>JAYUWT010000584.1:0-19141 GCA_043753405.1 Saprospiraceae bacterium
GGTAATTTTTTCAGCTTGAATTCAGTTTTATTATTTTAACTAAATTATGTGCCTTTAAGTTTTTTATTTAAAAGTTAAAAACCAATATTAAGATTTAAACTGAGAACACTATTTTTTCCGTCAGGAAAAGTATATGCGGTGCCGTTATAGTCGATTTCTTTACCCACATTTGCCAATCCATAATTGTATCTTAGCCCAAGTCCGACACTTCCGAAATCGACTCCCAAGCCGCCTGCTATTCCTGCATCGATCTTGTTGTAATCATCCGTATCGATATTATCTTCAAAATCAAATAGGGTTATATTAGATTCATTGCTGACTTTTCCGCTTAATAAATAAGAAGCATAAGGCCCTACGTGGAGGTTTAAATTTTTTGTAAAATTAATGACCAAAAGTAGTGGTAGTTCAATATAATTGACATTGAATTTCGCAGAACCATTGACAAAGGTATTGTTGTAAGTATTCTCTGCTCCTTTGGTAGTATAATATAACTCCGGTTGGATAGCAATGAAACTTGTGATCGGTATCTTGGAAAATACTCCCAGATTAAATCCTATCAACATATTTTCGTCATCCACATCTTTTGTGTACAAATTGGAGGCATTGACTCCCGCTTTTATTCCGAACCGGGTCTTTAACTCATCCTGAGCTGAGCCCTCTGTCAAAGAAGCAAAAATAAATAGTAAAATACTAAATAAATTTATTAATGTGAATTTCATTTTAATTATTTTTTACTTAACAATATTAATCTTATGTAAAGGTAATTTTCAATATTTTAACCTTGTTACAAAACTTTTATTATTATTTACATCTTTCACACATCTAAATCTAGAAGAGCTTTATAATAGGTTTTATAATGAAGTGATACAATAAGAGATATAATATTTTTCCCAAACCTACTTTTACTCTTCTTTAAATTTACTTTATCTTTGCTGTGGAAAAATAAAAATATCAAATTGACAAATAACGACATATTCAAAAAACTCAGAGTTGCTTTAATGCTAAGAGATGACCAAATAGTGGAAATCTTAAAATTGGTTGATTTCAGGATGTCAAAAGCTGAGGTCAATGCTTTTTTCAGGGCTGAGGACAATGAAAGTTATATGGTATGTAAAGATCAGGTGTTGCGCAACTTCCTCAACGGCCTGGTTATTTATCTAAGGGGGACAAAGGATAATCCTAAAGACCCTCATGAGCAGTTAGCAAAAAATAAAGCTGAAGCAAAAGAACACGCAAAGCAGTTTCCTGCTGTAAAACCGAAAAAAGAGTGAACGGCGAACAGTGAATAGTTGGGAAGAGAACCGCGAGAAGCGAACAGCGAACAGTAAAGAAGATTATAAAGATTTACGTAATTTGTCAAAGGGACAAAAATTTTAAAACGTGAATACTTAATATCCTAAATAGTTAACACGCTGTCCAAAGTATAAATAGCAGAGAAATGTGGACAACGACCATTGAATAACGAAGATTAATCGATTTAACGCAATAAGCTAATACGCTAATACGGTAAAGCGCTACTAATAACAACCTGCTATCAGGTGATCATCATTTATAATTAATAATTTATAATTTATAATTACGGCGTTCCCCTTAGCTTTTTTTCTTTTCATATTGCCTGCCATATTTTTTCTTCATTTCGGCTTCGTGATTCCTGCGAACATTGACTTTGCTGTTTTTAATAGATTTTCTATGGAAGGCGGGGTTGTTTGGATCTAATTCAGGGGCTTTGGTGATGAAAGGCATATTGATCTTCGGTTCCTCTTCAGGCAATAATTTCTCCTCGATAGTGAAATCATCAGGCAAAGGGATCTCCGGAATGTTATAATTCATGAGCATTTGGATCTTCTCCAATTGGCCGTTTTCATCTTCTATGACAAAGGCAATTGAGGTGCCTAGCTTTTCATATCTTCCTGTCCTGCCGATGCGATGGATATAGTTTTCTGCTACTTCAGGAAGATCAAAGTTAAAAACATGGGTGACTTCTTTAATGTCTAAACCTCTGGATAGCAGATCTGTAGCGATTAATATCCTTGATGTCCCTTCTTCAAAATCTGAAACTGCTTCAAATCTTTTATTCTGATTTTTATTGGAATGTATATAATTCACACCCCGATAGTTCATCTCTGTCAGAGCCGCGTATAGTGTCTCCGCTTTTTTCTTGGTAGAAACAAAAACAAGTACCTTGGTCATGGTCCTGTCTTTCAATAGTCGGGCGAGTAAACTCACTTTGCTGTAAAAATTGGGAACCTTGTAGATGGATTGCGAAATATTTTCAAGCGGAGTCCCTGCCGGTTCTGCTTCTATTTTTACAGGGTGATTAAAATATTCTTCCATGAGTTCTTCAACCTCGAGTATCAAAGTGGCCGAAAACAAAAGATTTTGCCTCCTTTCGGGCAATTTATCAAAAATAACTTTAAGCTGAGCTCTGAAACCAAGGTTAAGCATTTCGTCAAATTCATCTATGATGAGGTGTTTTACATTTTTGACGTTCAATACTCCGGTATTCAAAAAGTCGACCATTCTGCCCGGTGTTGCTACCAGGATATCCAGGCCTTCCATGATTGCATCTGCCTGCGGTTTAGTATTCACCCCTCCATAGATCCCTGTAAATCTGACAGTCATATATGTGGTCAGCTTTTGAATTTCTTCCACTACCTGGGCTACCAATTCACGTGTAGGGACAAGGATGACGATGCTGGGATGCCTTTCTTTACTATATTTATAGAGACTTAAGATGGGGAGTAGATAAGCAAATGTTTTACCAGTCCCTGTTTGTGCGATTGCACAGATATCCTTCCCTGATTTTACCACTGAAAAAACGCGTTCCTGAATAGGTGAAGGTTCTTCCAGTCCCAGGTCTGAAAGTGCGTTCAATAATGTCTTATTTATTTTAAGTTCGCTGAATGTCATTAATCGTATTTAGCTCAAAGGTAGATATTAAAAATTTAATGGTAAATGAGTAAAAAGGATTTTGCTGACGCACAAGCGTAAGAAAACCTTCGCTTAACTTACATTTAATAATATTTGTAATTATAATTGAAAGAGTATCATTCATTACAAATGCTAACCGCGCCAGGCATGTTTGGCGTAGGATGTCCTACGTCGTTGTGTCACAGGAACTCTTTCTGTTTTTGAATGCAAAAAGAATTTTGCTGACACACAAGCGTAGGTAAACCTACGCTTAACGCGCAGTGTTTGGATATTGTATTGAATAGTAAAAGTTAATAAATAAAAAGGCAGATTCTCACCACCAGGGCGGTTCGGCGTAGGATGTCCTACGTCGTTGTGTCACAGGAACTCTTTCCGATCTAAAGATCCATCAAATCAATTTCAATTAATGATGGAATATTCATGTAATTAGATTGACTACTATACAACCATTCACTTGGATTTTCAACGAAACCAGCGCGGACAGGATTATTATGGATATATGTCATTTTTTGCCAAAGAAATTCATTGGAATAAATTTCGATCGCATGATTTTCGTGTGTCCAAAATTGAATGTTATTGGATCGTTTATTTGATCTTGCTGCAAATTCAAATCTTTTCAACATCCAATCTCTCCGACTTTCATTAATTTCTTGAATTGACTTTAGAATTTTTGTAGATGTAAATCTTTTAAAATCTCTTACAATGTCTGATAAATTAGAATTTTTGGCTTCAAAAAGAACATGCACATGATTAGGCATAATCACATATGCCCATACACGTAAACCTTTTTCTTTTCTGCAATATGCCAGACTTTCTAAAATTATATCTCTGTAAATTTTTCTGGAAAAAACATCTACCCAGTCTATTACTTGGAAAGTCAAAAAGTGGGTCAGATTTTGATTGTAGATTTGATATCCGGTACTCATAATTTGGTGGTTTGAAATGTAAAAATAAAATTATTGTATTTAAAATGCAAAAAGAATTTTGCAGACGCACAAGCTTAGGAAAACCTACGCTTAACTTACATTTAATAATATTTGTAATTAAAATTGAAAGTGTATCATTCATTTTAAAAGTTAACCGCGCTAGGCGTGTTCGGCGGAGTATCTAATGCGTCGTTGTGTCACCGGAATGTCTTCCGTTTTTAAAATGCAAAAAGAATTTTGCAGATGCGCAAGCGTAAGAAAACCTACGCTTAACTTACATTTAATAATATTTGTAATTAAAATTGAAAGTGTATCATTCATTTTAAAAGTTAACCGCGCCAGGGCGTGTTAGGCGGAGTATCTAATGCGTCGTTGTGTCACCGGAATGCCTTCCGTTTTTAAAATGTAAAAAGAATTTTGCAGATGCACAAGCGCAGGAAAACCTACGTTTAACTTACATTTAATAATATTTGTAATTAAAATTGAAAGTGTATCATTCAAAACAAAAGCTAACCACGACAGGGCATGCTAGGCGTAGGATGTTCTACGTCGTTGTGTTACCGGAATGTCTTCCGTTTTTAAAATGCAAAAAGAATTTTGCTGACACCAAAGCGTAGGAAAACCTACGCTTAACTTACATTTAATAATATTTGTAATTAAAATTGAAGTGTATCATTCATAATAAAAGCTAACCGCGACAGAGCATGTTAGGCGTAGGATGTTCTACGTCGTTGTGTCACCGGAACTGTCTGTTTTTAAATGCAAAAAGAATTTTGCTGACACCAAATTGTAGGTTATTTAACTCCAGTTACCACTACACCAAAGATCTCATTTTCCAGTTTTTTGTCATGTCCGTAGATATCGTTCCTGAAATTTACCCGTCCTTGATAATCAACCCATGAAGTAAAATAAACAATGTAAACAGGTACTGAAGGTGATACTTTAATCCAAGTTTCTTTGTCCGTACTATAGATCTTATCTAATTTTTTTAACCAATTTGGCTCGTCCCTGAGCAGATAACGGGCAAGTTTCCCTGGACTTTCCACCCTTATACATCCGTGACTGAATGCTCTCTTATTTTCAATAAAAAGGCTCTTAGCAGGCGTATCATGAAGATAAATACTGTAACTATTGGGAAAGAGAAATTTCACTTCCCCGAGTGCATTGTTTTGCCCGGGTTTTTGGCGCACAGCCAGTGGTTTTTTTCTTACGATCTCCATATTGTTACGGCTAATGTAGTTTGGATCGCGGGCCATGGCAGGGATGATCTCATTTTTGACAATACTCCACGGAGCATTCCAATATGGGTTGAGCACGATGTTGGCAATATTTCCTTTAAAAATTGTAGTCTTATTGACCGTTTTTCCAACCACTACATTGGTGACCCATACCTGTTTGTTTTTTTCCAGAACGTGCAGTCTGAATTCAGGAATATTCACAAGAATATAATTGTCCTCCACTTCAACAGGCACCCACCTAAGCCGTTCGAGGTTGATCATAATTTGGCGCACTCTTGTTGAAACAGAGAAATTCATTTCTCTAATGGTTGCTGCATCCAGCTTCCCGTGCTCCGGCAAGCCCATCCTGTTTTGAAAAAGCAATACAGCACTTTTAAGAGTATCGGTATAAACCGGTGTTGTGTCATTGACGGCATAGTCTTTAGTCAGGAGTAGATATTGTTTGACCTTTGAAATGCAAACATTGGTATCTCCTGCTATAATAAACTTCTGATTACTAATAATTAACGGAAAGCCTCCTTTTTTTTCAATTTCACGGTATTCCTTCAAAGCCATTTTTAAACGAGAGTAATATTGATTTTCCGGTTCCTGAAATGTTTTGTCAGGATTAGGTGAAATAAGAGAATCAATTAGGACCTGATAGTTCTTCTTTTTTCTTGGGATGAACCATTCGAGATCCACCGTATTTTTTTCTGTGCCTCCGTATACTTTATAAGCGTATTTGAAATAAGTGTTGGTAAGCATTAATTCCATCGTCCTTAGATTATTCCGATTAGATAAAAATACTTTTTCATTAGCCCTTATTCTTTTGACCAGGCTATCCAGTTCACTATTATCCAGGCTGATATCATTAAAATCCTGGCTATAATTCTTTAATTGGTCATAAAAAATGTTGACAGCATTGGTCATTCCTGCACTGGTAAACCATCCAAACTGGAAATCACGCCTAGAGTAAAATTGAAAAACATGTTCACGGATACTGTCTCTCTCGGGAAATTCTTTATAATAAGTAGCTACAGCGGCACTATCAAGTACCAAATTGGTGTAATCTACAGTGGTATAGACAGTTTCATCTACGAGTTGTATACTTTTTACTTTTTCTTCCTTTTTACAACCGGACATTAAAAGCACTAGTAAGATAGGTATAAGGAAGTAATATATTGAGAGTTTATAGAATGGATTACTATGCACCATGGATATACAATAAACTTCCATTGGCTATTACCGGGATCACTTTGGGAATAAGGTCCTTTGGTAAAGCGGGGCACCCAAAACTGCGTCCCAATCTTCCATGTTTCTGAATAAATGATGTACTCACATATGGAGCACCATGTATGATTATTTCACGGCGAAGAGCGTTATCGTTGATACCTTTTTGTAAACCATTCAACAATAAAGCCATACCATGCTTTGGGCTATGAATTTTACTTCCTACGAGATAAAACCCTAAGCTGCTTTGGTGAGATTCCAATTTATTGGAAAAGTATTTTGCAATATTTTCTCCGGATTTTTGTCCATGGGCGACCAGGGAAGAAAAAAGAAGCTTTTTTTGAGCAAGATCGATAACGAAAAATCGTTCCTGATCGGAAGGGAGGGCAAAATTAACTATAGTTAATATGGACTTAAGGGGCTGGTATTGATGATAACCTTTTATTGCTTCTTTAAATGGTTCATAATCCACGACTCCCACAAGTTGACAATCTTCATATAAAGTTTGAATTTCATCTGTTTTTTGAATAGTCTGGGGAACGATCACTACTTTGGATGGAGTATTCAAAGGTGCCATATAGAAAGAAAGTAAGAGCGAAATCAATTGCAGCGAAAAGGTCATATGGGCAATAAATTAGGTTAATGCAGTGCTAAGCTAACACATCTAACCTAAAAATGTTATACCATATTGTACAAAGGGTTAAATAAAGATTCTACAAATCAATTTAATTTCCTAAAAGTAACTAAAGGCAGATTGCCTTGCTGGGCAAATTGTTTTGTGACTTCCGGATTCAGAATTTTACTTACAAATGACCGCTCATTTACTCCTAAAGCCAATACATGTGGTCTTTGATTTTTAATATAAACTTCCAATCCGTCTAAAATATCACCATGATTTAAATTTTTTATAGAATCGTCCTTGTATGAAAATTCATCTTTTAATTTTGTCAACTTGTATTCATTTCCGAGTGCTACATTCATTTCGAAATGTTTGTGTATGTGGACTACTTTACATTTTGTATTAAATGGTTGCATGATGTTGGAAATTTTTTGAGTCTGGACCACTTCATCTTCCTGCAAATCTGCCAGATAAAGTGCTTTTTTAGGCAAAACAATATTAGAGTTTTGAGGGATAATCCACACGGGGCAATTAGCAGTGTTCATCACCTGATGAGTATTGGTGCCAAGCCAGTTTTTTTCAAAATTGGAAGTGCCTTTAGTCCCCATGACAATATAATCTGCGTTGATCTCAAGTGCTTTGCTGACAATATTTTCAGCAACATTGCCACTTGAAGTCAGGCTGAAAACATTTTCAGGAGCCATCTTAGATGATTGGAGAAACAAATCAGTAAAATCAGCCAACTTACTTTCAGCGTTATTTTTATTTCCAAAAACATACTCTTTTACATTGCTCATCACCGCATCGGGAGGCAAACAAGGTCTGGGGTACACATTTAGCAAAACAACATTTGCTTTTAATTTAATAGCGAGCATACCTGCATATTTAACCGCGTGGAGCGCATTTTCACTAAAATCAGTCGGAAATAATATAGTTTTCATATTAAGCTGTTTAAATTCGTATTCATTTTATTTATATTATTATAAATTTTTTAATTAACATTTTTATTGGTCATGATTACTTTCAATGCTTTCTCTTCCGATGCATTTGAAAATGTATCATATGCTTCGATGATATCATCTAATTTAAAATGGTGGGTAATGAGTTTGTTTGCATCGAGCTTGCCGGATTGAACATTTTTAAATAATAAAGGCGTGCTATAGGTGTCAACTAAACCGGTTGTAATAGTTATATTTTTAGCCCATAAATTCTCCAGGTGGAGTGTAACACTTTTCCCGTGAACGCCGATATTAGCGATATGGCCACCTGCGGTTATAATCTCTTCGCATAGTTCAAATGTTGCAGGAATTCCTACAGCCTCCATTGCTACGTCTACTCCCCTTTCATCTGTAATTTGGTTTATTTTTTTTATAACGTCGTCTTTGGAGCTATTAATGATATGAGTAGCGCCAAAAGTTTTGGCCATCTCAAGGCGATTATCATCCACATCTATCATTATTATTTCTGAAGGGGAATAAAACTGGGCTGTTAATAAACTAGCTAAACCGATAGGCCCAGCTCCCACAATGGCTACCGTGTCGTTGAATTTAACTTTGCCATTTAATACACCACATTCAAATCCTGTAGGCAAGATATCGCTGAGCATAACCAAAGCATCTTCGTCTGATCCCGGTGGGATCAAATACAAACTTGTATCTGCAAAAGGTATTCTGACAAATTCAGCCTGGGTGCCATCAATGGTATTGCCCAGCATCCAGCCTCCATTGACACAATGCGAATACATGGATCGTCTGCAATACTCACATTTTCCGCAAGAAGTGATGCATGAGATCAATACATGATCTCCAACTTTAAAATTAGAAACAGCATCTCCGGATTCGATAATCACACCAACACCTTCATGCCCCAGGATCCTACCATTAGTTACGGTAGGCACATCTCCTTTCATAATGTGGAGATCTGTACCGCATATGGTTGTCTTAAGAATATTTACTATTACATCAGTGGGTTCGAGGATTTTTGGCTTAGGTTTATTTTCCCATTTTTTCTCACCGGAGCTGTGATAAACTAAAGCCATCATAATGGGAACATTTTTATTCGCCTGCAAATGTGTCACTTATTCCAATTATGACTATTACATAATTAAAACTTTGTATTGCAAGATTCCCACCTATGATTGAAACAGTCCTGGCTGAAAACTCCTTCTAAAATTACGTTACAGACCGGATTACAGTCATGACCAAATACCAAGAATAAAATCAGATACCGGGTGGTATCCGAAGACTGCCTTATGCCTTAGCTTTTAGGTTTTCCGGATCCTGAATTATCAGGCTTGGATGGAATGGCAGTTAAATTATTTTTACTCTCAGATTGATAAGCAGAGGGCTTCTTGATCTTGTCAGTTGCCTTTTCTTTCTTGTGGTTTTTAGTTCGAATATCCTTACTCATGGTATAACATTTTTTAATAAAAGAATTCAATTACCACAGATTAAATCCTGGTAATAATATTTCAATAATAGTTTTTTTGGAAAAAAAGTTTAAAATTATTGCTTAATTATTTTTGTATATAAGTACCAATTTTCTGATTTTAAACAACTGAAAGATCCTTACAGACTTACTTTCAATAATATTTTTCAAGCGAGTATATATATAATTAAATGTTTATAGCAATTATTCCATTAATATCAATTTAACTTTTACCCCATTCTCGAATCTCAGAAAATAGAATCCACTGGGATAGTCGGATAGATCCAGTTCTTGTTTTGAGGTCCTGATTTCAAAACTCCCGAGTATTCGACCTTCTATATTCGCCCATGAAACTTTGGAACCGATCTTTACACGATTGCCCGGACTGATATATACTTTACCATTTGGTGAGGGATTCGGATAAACCGATGGTGGTATAAAATCTATTGTTGAATTGGCAAGACTTGCTTTTACAATGACCTGTACATCATCAGTGGCTGTAGCCCCACTATTGTCCGTTACAGTCAGCCTGAATGTATATGTTCCTACTACCAGGCTAGCCACAGTGGGAGTAGGTGTACTAATGCCTATCAAGGTTGCAATGTTCGGAGTATTACCCACCTGATCCCACGCATAACTATTAATAGTTCCATCAGGATCAGTTCCACTTCCATTGAGGAGAGTAAAATTTGTAGGTAAAGTGAGGGTAATATCCACCCCGGCATTCGCTGAGGGGGGTTGATTCTGACTTGTACCGACGAAGACCCTGACTTCGTCTGTTGCCGTGCCTCCACTATTGTCCGTCACAGTAAGCCGGAAGGTATATGTTCCCTCTATCAGGCCGGCCACTGTCGGCGTTGGCGTACTTATACCTATCATAGTGGCATCGGATGGCGTGCTGCCCACTTGTTCCCATGCGTAACCTGTGATCGTTCCATCAGGATCAGTCCCACTTCCATTCAATGAAGTATTATTGGTGGGTAAGGTAATCGATATATCCGTTCCGGCATCAGCCTCAGGTGGTTGGTTGAGTGCACTATTGACAATTACCATGACCTCATCAGTTGCAGTGGCACCATCATCGTCAGTTACAGTTAACCGGAATGTATAAGTTCCCTCTATTAGATTCGATACAGTAGGAGTAGTAGAAGTACTGCCTGTCAGGGTGGCAACCGAAGGGGTACTGCCCACTTGTTCCCAAGCGAAGCTTGCGATCGTTCCATCCGGATCAGATCCATCTCCATTGAGCGCTGTACTATTTACCGGCAATGTGATAGTGATATCATTTCCTGCATAAGCCAAAGGGGATTGATTCGCACTGCTGTTCACAATCACGTTGACTTCATCAAAATCGGAAGCACCATCATCGTCCGTGACGGTCAGTCTAAATGTATAAGTTCCTTGTACCAGATCACTTACAGTAGGATTCGCAATGCCCGGATTTGAGATAGTGGCAGTAGAAGGTGTATTTCCAACTTGTACCCAGGCATAGGTTGCTATCGTGCCATCTCCGTCGGTTCCATTTCCGCTAAGAGAGGTACTGTTAACGGGCAAAGTGATCGTAATATCTGTTCCGGCATCTGCCACCGGTAGTTGGTTTACTGCCGGATTTACAATGACGAGAACTTCATCACTTGCCGAAGCACCATCATTATCAAATACGGTCAATACAAATGTATAAGTGCCCTGGATCAGATCGCTGACTGTGGGATTGGCAATACCGGGATCAGAAATGGTGGCATTGGATGGTGTATTACCCATTTGTGTCCAGTTGTATGTAGATATACTTCCATCATTATCGAAAGCACTCCCATTTAAAAGGGTACTATTGATGGGCAGGGTCAGGATAATATCTGATCCGGCATCTACCAATGGGGCTTGATTTGGGGCGGGATTGACTATGACGAGGACATCATCGGAATGGGAATCACCTTCATTGTCAGTCACGGTTAATTTAAATATATATGTTCCTTCTATTAGAGAGCTGACTGTGGGATTTGATATATTGGTATTTGAGATCAGTGCAGTCGATGGCGTGTTGCCTACCTGAGCCCATGAATAGCTAATTATGGTACCATCAGAATCCGTGCCGCTGCCATTCAGAATGGTGCTATTGGTGGGTAATGTGATGGTTATGTCGGTACCGGCATTGGCTGTAGGAACCTGATTGGACGATGAGGTGGGTGTATATTGCCACAGGTCATTTAACCCTGTATCAAAGTTGTAACCGCAACTTATATAACCCTTACTGCCGATTTTAAAACCTGTAGCGACCTGTCTTGGCAAACCTCCAAAATCAGCTTTTTGTGACCAGCTATTGCTTATGGGAGAGAATTCCCACAAATCTTTTAATAACACATTAGTTTCGTACTGATATCCGCAGGTGATGTATCCATTTTCGCCAATGCTGAATCCCGTAGCAAATTCCCTTTCTGAACCGGGCAGGTCTGTTTTTCTTAACCAACTATTATTGGTTGGATTATACTCCCAAAGGTCTTTAAGGTCTATGTCGTTTTCGTAATCATAACCTGTCCCAATATAGCCTTTGCCCCCCGTAGAAAAAAATGCAGGACTTTGACGTTCCAGGCCTCCAAAATCAGCTTTTTGGACCCAATTATTATTTGCGGGGTTGTATTCCCAAAAATCTTTCAAATCTGAACCGCTATCTATATTATAACCGCATCCAATGTATCCTTTATCATTTATACTGAATGAAGCCGCTGATATCCGGGAAGGTCCCCCCATATCTGCTTTTTGAGTCCAACTGTTATTCACTGGATTGTATTCCCAGAAATCTTTAAAGGCAAGTGTATCTTCTATACCTCCTCCGATATATCCTTTATTACCTATACTAAAGCCAACCGTATATCCCCGGGGACTTCCACCGATGTCTGCTTTTTGAGACCACGTATCAGTGTTGGGGTTATATTCCCAAAAACTACTCAGGGCTTCATATGTATCACTATCAAATCCTCCTCCCATGTAACCTTTATCACCGATACTGAATGCTGAGGCTGCATTCACCGTTCCACCCCCATAATTGGCTTTTTGAGACCAGGTATTCTGTGCTACTGAGGTAGATCCAATTGAAATAATAGTTAAGAGTGTAAATATTATTAGCTTCATTTTTTAAATTCTTCTATAAATGGATTAGTAATTTGCATTATCAATATCAGCCCGGGTTACGCTGGGAGGCATTTGGCCGGTTTTCATTTTCTCAACTACCAATTCTGCTATCTTGATTGCAGCAGATCTTTGTATAAATCCTGTCACTCCCGATAGTCCCGGTACCGTTGTTTGGTGGATCAATATTTTGTTGTCGACCAGGATGTCATATCCGTAAGTATTATCGGCTGCATCGATGATCTGATATGAAAAAGATGATTTTATAGAGTCCTGATGCGATGTTCCGGATTTATTAGTTTCGCCGCAATTGTCACTTAGGCGCTGTGGAAGTGTATTCTGAGAAATTACAGCGGTATAATTTAAAAAGCAAAATGACATTAGCTTTAAGAGTCTCAATGTTGTTTCCATTTTGGATTTTTAGATGGTTAGAGAAGATAAATAAAATAATAGAACGAATTAATGAAACTGATGTGATCAGTTTACCGACACAAGTCCGATCAAAAACCATGATCTGCAGTCATGAATGGATCGGCTAAGATATTGAAAATTTTATTTTATTGAGAGGTGAATTCAATATTTAACGTTTAAGGAAACGGGGCGATCCCAATTGTGATCAGGTACTCATTATCTTGATCTCCACTCTTTGGTTTTTCTTTCTACCTTCCATTGTTTTATCAGAGGCGAGGGGAAAACGCTTTCCATATCCCTTATAGGTCACCCGGGCCTTACTTATGCCTTTTTTAATCAAATATGAAGCAACTGCTTTGGCACGTTCATTGGAAAGTTTATTACAATATTCCACCGATGGAACACCATTGGTATGGCCGCCTATTTCGATCTTTACAGATTTATTTTTTGTAAGAAAAGTATATACCTCATCCAGGACTTTAAAACTTGTTTTATTGAGTGTTGCATTGTCAGCCTGAAAATACAATTCGTCAAGACGGATCACCTGGCCGGGGGTGATTTTTTTCGCAAATTCTTTGATCGTCACCGGTTCTTTGACAACTTCCGAAATAGGAGAAGCATTGTCTACTAAAAGATTGCCATTATATGGGAAGAGCAATGGTGTTTTATAGAAAGCCTCTATTACTATAAAAGTTACATTTTTGGTGGGCTTGAATATGAATTTGAATTTCTGCCAATTATTATTGGTTATAAGCTGACTTTCGGCAAGAAGAATTTCTTTTGAGCAATAACTGTTTCCGCCCCAGATCCTTAGTTTTGCGGGAGTTGTATAATTGTATTTAGTACCATCCATTGCACTGGCGCGGGTGGCACTTAAATATATTTCAGAAGTGCACAAGGCTAGTTCAAAATTGTAAGATATTCCTTTTTTCAATGGTCCGGAAAGTGGTTGAGACACAGATTCCCATGTTTCATTTTCCCTGACGACCATTCCAAGATAAGTATCACCTTCCTGGGCGGGTTTATATACTTCCCAGTAACCACTGGGTTGAACATCAGGCGGAGTTTCACCCGGAAACTGGTACCCGCAATCCTTCCACCCTACAGGAGGCCTGTTGGCTCCGGGCCTGTCTTCAAATGATGGATTGGTCAAATAGACTGTTTGTCCTGTAACATTGGAGATCAGGGATATGCAGAAAATAAATGTAAAATATTTATGAAATGATTTCAAAAACATACATTAATAATATTCAGAAATATGAAAAGGTAAAAGAATTATAAGATTACACTCCAAAACGCTTAAAATGATTTAGTTGTGCCACTTTTTACAGTTTTAACAAATAGTTTAACAGTAAGGTACGATTTGTGTTTAATACAACTGACTATTAATCGATTAAGGTTTGTAATTTTCTGACCAAGTTGGTGCTTTATTCTTCTACAGGATTTTGAGACGATATAATTTGGCTTATTGGAGTAAACGCAGTAGCTCCGTCAATCAATATGTTACCATTATAAGGTGTGGAGATTTCATTTTCATAATATGCTTCAAACATAATGTAGGATACTTCTTCTATTGGTTTGATATTAAATCTGTAAAGCTTCCAGTTATGATTTTTTAAAAGGGGGCTTTCAGCAAGTAAAGTACTTTTGTGACACATTTGATTTCCACCCCATATTCGCAATTTCGCAGGAGTGGTAAAATTGAGCAAAATTCCTTCCATGGATGTTCTTCTGGTAGGACTCATATAAGTTTCTGAAGTACAGATCAGGATATCAAATTGGTACAATACATCCTTTCTTAGAATTCCTTTTAATTTCTGCCCCAGGGATTCATATGTGCTGTTATCTCTGACTACCAAGCCAACATAGGTCCTACCATCTTTAGCTTCCTTCGTTACCTTCCACATGCCTGAAGGTTGGATATCCGGTGGTGTTTCACCCGGGAATATATAACCACAATCTCTCCAGCCTTCCGGTACCTTGTTGGCTCTTGGTTCGTCTTCAAATGACGGGTTAGTTAGGAGGACTGACTGGCTAAATGAATTGGTACAGATTAATATCAACGCTGATAGGATGAAAGACAAAATGTAAAATCTCATAAAAACTCTAATTATTCAATTGTGGAAACTTGGTTACATAGGTAGAAGGAAAATGTTAGAAGTTTGTTGACGTGTAAAACTTTTTTGCAAAATCAAAATGATTAAAGGATTCATTCTTACTTTTTGTCTTGACACAAAAAGTAACAAAAAAGTCAAGGCTCTATAAAATTTTTAACGCTCACTCATTCCGAAAATGCTCAAAAAATTACGCTCGGCGTACAAGGCTCCGTGCCTCCGCTGTGTACACACTACAGTACAGAATAAGTAGGGACTTATTCCTACCTCCGTTTCGCTCCTTGTAAAGACACCTTCCTGTTGGTGGCTTTACTGCGTCGCTCACTGTTTTTTGGCATTTTCTCCTTTCATTCACTAAATTTTATAAGGCCACTCCCGCACAGATGAAACATTTCAACTATACTTAAATTGTATTTTTAATACACTAATTTTCAAAATGTTGCATTTAGTTATATAGAAGATGGTTGTTTGAAATTAATTCAAAATTACTCAAAAAAACATAAAAAAATAATAAGGAATTTGATTTTTGTGATGAAATACCATCTACCAGCTACCTTCTAAAATCTACCATTAATTTTATCCAAATGCATTTAATCCCGTCACATCCATACCTGTTATCAAAAGATGGATGTCATGTGTGCCTTCATACGTAAGGACTGTTTCCAGGTTCATCATATGCCTCATGATTGGATATTCATTAGTGATACCCATCCCTCCATGGATCTGACGCGCTTCGCGGGCCACTTCCAGTGCCATCATTACATTGTTTCTTTTTGCCATAGACACCTGGGCAGGAGTTACTTTACCGGCATTGGCGAGGGTTCCCAACCTCCAGGCAAGTAACTGAGCTTTAGTGATCTCGGTGATCATTTCAGCAAGTTTTTTCTGGGTCAATTGAAATTGTCCGATTGGTTTTCCGAACTGGATCCTTTCCTGAGAATAACGTAAAGCGCTGTCATAACAATCAAGGGCGGCTCCAAGTACACCCCATGCTATCCCATATCTCGCTTTGGATAAGCAGGATAATGGACCTTTCATGCCCCTGACATTGGGAAGGACATTAGCTTTAGGAACTCTGACATCCTGAAATACCAGTTCTCCTGTGATAGAAGCTCTTAATGACCATTTACCATGGATCTCAGGAGCAGTGAAGCCGGGCATACCTTTTTCGACTATCAAACCAATGATAATACCTTCCTCGTCTTTTGCCCATACCACTGCTATATCAGCAAGAGGTGAATTAGTGATCCACATTTTAGCTCCATTGAGAATATAAGCATCCCCATCATCCACAATACTTGTTTCCATTCCGGCAGGATTGGATCCATGATCCGGTTCAGTAAGCCCAAAACAGCCAATGAACTCACCTGTAGCTAACTTAGGGAGATATTTTCTTTTTTGCTCTTCACTACCGAATTTATAGATCGGAAACATAACCAGACTGCCTTGGACAGATGCCATAGACCTAAGGCCTGAGTCCCCTCTTTCCAATTCGGCCATGATAATGCCATAAGCGATCTCATCCATTCCTCCTCCACCATATTCTGCAGGGATACTTGGTCCAAAAGCACCTATCTCGCCAAGACCTTTGAATAGATGAACAGGACATTCAGCACGGTTAGCATAATCTTCGATGATCGGTGAAACTTCCTGCTTAACCCACGTACGCACTGCGTCTCTGGCTAAAAGATGATCTTCATTGAGTAACTCATCAATCAGGTAATAATCGTGGGATTGGAATAAATCTGTCTTTGCTTGCTTATGGTGTGTCACTGTTTGATGATCCATTTTGTTAATTTTTGAATTCAGGTCGCAAAAATACTAAAAATGAGATTACAAAATTAATATAATTTAAAAATAAGTGTATCCAATTCAACTGAAAGAGATACCATAATTGCAGGTCATAATTTTAAAACGTAGAATTATTTCCTAATCGCGAGGCAGTTAATTATTAACTGATTATATTACTTTGATATGAGTTAAAAGATAGGTCTGATCTTGCAGCTATTGCCAATGGAAGGCTCATACTTCAGGGGTTTTTATTCACCGGATGAGCTTCTTATATATATAATTACATTTTTAAATACAATGTGGGAATCATGTAAAAATTGTCAGGATTTGTATAATGAGTTATAATTAGGGGAGACATACCTTTATCCCTTTCCTTGGAATATAAAAAAAAGGAAATAAAGCATCCATGAAGAATCTCCTAATCAAAAAAGTAATATGAATTGTTTTGAGGACCCAGTACATTTAGTTGAGTGTTTACTAGCCAGACAGGATGATGCTTTTGAATACTTATATGAAAAATATTCTAAAGCATTGTATGGAGTTGTGCTTAGAATAATAAAAGATGCTGACGATGCAGATGATATATTGCAGGAGATATTTATAAATATTGCTCAGAAAATATCATTGTATGATACAAAAAAAGGGACATTATTCACCTGGATCATAAATATATCCCGAAATAAAGCCGTAGACGCATTAAGAAAAAAAGAAAAAAAATATTGTTTACGATTAGAGGAACAAAATATAGACCATTTGAACTTCAAGAGCACATGGAATAAAAACAAAGTATCTACTGACACTATTGGTTTAAGAGAATTAGTCGTAAAATTAAAACCTGATCAGAGGGAAATGATCGAGTTGCATTATTTAGATGGCTTTACGCAGCAAGAGATCACTGATCTGAAGGGAATTCCTTTGGGTACTGTTAAAACCAAAATAAGAAGTGGAATGATAGCGCTGAGAGCTGTTTACGGCATCCTATGAAAACTCAATTTTAGTAAACCTGTAGAAGATCTGGTTTTTTATGGTGAATAACTAAGCTTAAAAATATTAAGAATGAAATATCTGCACCAATTAACTTTTTGAATTAAAGGATCTAAATTAGATAAACGATAAAGTATTTGTATTTTAAACTACTACTTTGAGTACTGTAGGTTTTTTTAAGATCTTTTTTGCTTTTTTCACAGGGGTCTTAGGAAGGGTGCCAGTGGCCACAGTTTTGAATTTCAATATTTCTTCCTCAGATACTGTATCAAATAAAGCATCCAACTCAAGAGCGCTGTTGAAAGAAAGAATAGCCTCTGCGTTTTGATCAAGTTGCATATGCGCTTTTCCAAGGCTGAAGGTAACAGCACGTTTCCAATAGTGATTAGAATTCCCTTTTTCAAATGCCTTTGCTGCAAAGAGCTTCCATTCGAAAATTGCCCTTTCAAAATTACCCAAATGAAAATAACATTTGCCCTTTAACCGCCTGCCGATCCAATGAATGTTCTGGTGAGCTATTGCGTATCTTGTCAGACGTTCAAGTACTGGTAAAGCTGCTTCGTAATTTTCATGTTTAATATACATTTTACCTTTCCAAAGGTAAGCTTCACTTAAGTATTTATCAAAGCTAATTGCCTTGTCAAATCGTTCTAAAGCGAGTTTGTCATTACCCTGTTTGGATGCTATCCTTCCGATAAGGGCGTGGGCCATAGCATGTTCAGGATATTTCTCAATGATTCCATTCAATATTTTCATGGCTTTGTCCAGGTCCAATCCTGTGTTCACTATATCATTCGCTTTATTGAAAGCTGCCACGATGCTTTTATCACTGCTTGGTTTCAATAATTCATGTTTGATAACCTTGCCATCTACCATCATCCACATCTCGACCCTGCCAGTGAGGGAATATTCAGCGAGGTTTTTAAGTAGATGTACAGTATTTCTCCAATATTTATCAGATACCAGATTATTAAATCTTTTTACAAAAAAGATCATTCGATCATCATCAAAACACTCTTCCGGTTTATTGAAAACAACCTCATTTTTATAATAAACATCCTTACGTTGTATGTACAACTTAAGTGCTTTTTCATACGTATTTGCGTTTCCAAAGTCAAGACGACCTTGAACGATAACTTTTGAGAACATATTAAATGATTATTAGAGTAGCATTAGCAAGAATAATATGCAAAATGTACTAAACTACACATGAGTTACAAAGATATGGCAATCGATATTCGAAACCAAGCTTTTTTATACATATTATTTATTCACATATTAAAATTATTATATGTAATTGATAAACATACAGAAGATTTTATGTTTACCTAAGTCTCTATTTAATAATTCAAATACAGTTAAATAATT
>JAYUWT010000585.1:0-2686 GCA_043753405.1 Saprospiraceae bacterium
AGTATACTACTTTAAAAAGAGTCATTCTATTTTCTGGTCCAAAAGATTTTAGTGAACACTTTTTTATACCTCCGATTTGGCTAAATACCGGAATTTGGAAAACTGATAAAAGTAAAATCTATTCATTTGGTCATGGTCAGGATGAATACGCAATACAACAAGAGATCTGGGATAGCCTTGGGCTAAAAAAATTTGGTAAAACAATAAACGTAGGTCTGGTAAATCATCCGTATGAAAATAGTCATCAGCTCATTACAACAGTAAATGTAGCCGCAGGGGAGAGACATTATTGTACAGTACTGGATGGAAGGGTACCCATACGTGACGGTGTGCCGATATTTGAACCTGTGTGGAAATATTTGCTCGATGTTCCATTAATTAGCACATCGATAGATGCTATAAAAACTGAAAATGCCATAAAAATTTATCCTAATCCAATAAAATCCGGAGAAAAATTATATATTCTGAGTAAGAAAGATGTAGAATACTCATTGCTAAACTTTGCCGGACAAATACTGCAGGCAGGAATAGTGTCTCAAATACACAATAATCACCTTACCTCCGGTGTATATTTTTTGAAATTTAAAATCAATTCACACCAAACCAAAATTCAAAAATTAGTAGTGTATTAAAGATCCAATAACAAGGCAGTGGGATCTTCTAATAATTTTTTTACTTTTACAAGAAAGGTTACTGATGAGGACCCATCAATTACTCTATGGTCATAGGACATAGCCAAATACATCATGGGTCTTATTTTTATTTCACCTGCTATGGCAATTGGCCTTTCTATAATGGCATGCATACCTAATATGGCCGATTGAGGTTCATTTAATATTGGAGTACTCATCATGGATCCAAATATTCCACCATTAGTGATGGTAAAAGTACCGCCTGACATTTCTTCCAAAGTTAGTTTGCCGGATCTTGCTTTATCAGCTAATATTTTTATGGCTTGCTCTATTTCATGAAATTTTAGCGATTCTACATTTTTTATTGGAGGTACGACGAG
This sequence comes from Saprospiraceae bacterium, assembly GCA_043753405.1. Classification (GTDB taxonomy): domain Bacteria; phylum Bacteroidota; class Bacteroidia; order Chitinophagales; family Saprospiraceae; genus Parvibacillus. The sequence continues at coordinate 1,013 of JAYUWT010000585.1, forward strand.
GCCTGCAGGAGTAGAGATGGCTATAGAGATATCTGCAAAGTCATGATAAATAAATTCTTCACCATCGATAAATGCATTTACCTCAGGCATTTCGAGTAATACCTTGGCACATGCCTTTGCAAATATGGACATAAATCCAAGTTTTATTCCATATTTAGCAACAAACTGATCTTGGTATTTAGACCTCAGTACCATGATTGCTGTCATATCCACTTCATTAAAAGTGGTAAGCATGGCAGTTTCATTTTTGGCACTTACCAATCTTTTTGATATGGTTCGACGCATACGGGACATTTTTTCCCGACGCTCTATCCGTGAAAAAGCTACCATAGAGGTATTGACTTTAGGTACGCTTACTATTGGCTCTGTTTTTAAAGGAAATTGAGATTCTGGTTTTGAAACTGCATTTATGGCATCTTCCTTTGTTAATCTACCATCTTTACCGGTGCCGGCAATGGTGGAAGGATCCGTTTTTTGTTCTCTCAGTATTTTGGCAGCAGCAGGCGAAGCTACAGGTAAGTCTTTTTTGGATTCAATGGCTGGTTCATCTGGTTTTTCAATTTTTGATTCTTGGGCAGGCTCTGATTTTACATCGGTGTTGATTTTAGCTATGATCGCACCAATAGAAAGGTCTGCACCATCTTTAGCAATTATTTGCAATTGTCCAGCTGCTTCCGCTGGCAGATCAAGTGTAGCTTTGTCAGATTCAAATTCACATATAGCCTCATCCATATTTACAAGATCACCGTCTTTTTTTAACCATTTTGACAAAGTCACTTCGGTGATGGATTCACCCATTGGGGGTACTTTTATTTCAATTAATGCCATGGAGCAAAGATACACGGCAAAAAATTGACGAAAAACTTAGTTTTTATAATTCTGTCATTTTAGTTTCTGGTCGATAAAGTGAATGCACTTAACTGTATGGCCTTGACTCTGACTTTCTTATCTTTGTCTCCATATGGAAGCAAGTACAAGATATCAACCCAATGAGACTGAAGAAAGATGGTACAAGCATTGGAAAGAGGCCGGATATTTTTATTCAAAACCAGATGATAGAGAGGCTTTTAGCATTGTCATACCTCCGCCAAATGTAACAGGGGTATTGCATATGGGCCATATCCTGAATAATACCATTCAGGATGTATTAATACGCAAAGCCAGGATGGAGGGAAAAAATGCCTGCTGGGTGCCTGGTACAGACCATGCTTCCATAGCTACAGAGGCCAAAGTGGTGAGATGGCTGAGGGATGAAAAGAAAATAAAAAAAGGTGATCTGACAAGAGATGAATTCATGCAGTATGCTTGGCAATGGACTGAAAAATATGGCGGAATCATTTTACACCAATTAGAAAAATTAGGTGCCAGCTGTGATTGGTCGCGTACAGCATTTACTATGGATGAGATCAGATCTGAAGCTGTGTATAAAGTGTTTGTAGATCTCTATCGAAAAGGGAAATTATACCGAGATTATCGCATGGTAAACTGGGATCCTGAGGCTAAAACAGTGTTGAGTAATGAAGAAGTGATATACAACGAAGAAAACTCAACGCTCCATTATGTGTCCTATGCCATCGAAGGGATGCCAGGTGAGACCATAACTATTGCCACACAACGACCAGAGACTATAATGGGAGATACAGGGGTAGCGGTAAATCCAAATGATGAACGATA
>JAYUWT010000586.1:0-2686 GCA_043753405.1 Saprospiraceae bacterium
AATAATAAAATCCAAAAGTGGTGGAGATATATCCGGGCCGGTCATCCATTCAACGTCAGTTATTGTCGAAGTGACTTTGAAATTTTGTGAATTACTAAATTCTAAAACGGATTCAAATTTAACATTCAGGTCCGCTTCCACTTTGACTACTTTTACCGGTACCTTTAAATTTGTATTAATATGGATTGGTATAGTACCTTGAATTTTGTCGTCAACAATGGAAATGTTAACATTGGACAAAGGGGTTAAAAGTAATTCCTGATCATTCAACACATTTATAACTATGGGACCCCTTGTTTTGAACATTTGGTCTACTCGTGTATTAATCAATCTGTTCAACTTCTCTACTTCGATCTGAACACTTAGATTTTTTATTATTACACATGATTCGTTTTTTGCTCCCATATTGTCGCTAAGATATTATTTTTTAATATTTATTAATTACTAAAAATTATTATGAAATTAAATTTATCTGTACTTAATAAATTTTGAAATAAAAGATTTGGTTCCCATTTCCAATTTTAAAAGATAAGTTCCCGGCATCAGATCTGCTATCTTAACGTTTGCACTTAAATTACTCATTTGGAATGTTGATTCTTTGACCACAAATCCGGACTGATCTATTATGGAATAAATACCTGTTTGATCATTTATTTCAGACAAAGTAAATGAAAGTCTGTCAAAAGCCGGATTTGGAAAAACATCGAAAGAAGTGGATTCCGAACTCACTCGTTTGACTGATGAAGTAGATTTATAAGCTGATTCCGCATCAAGCATATACAATCCATTCACCATATCCAAGGCGATTAGGTTCCGGCTTGGGAGGTTGACATATACGCTCCAAACTCCAATGTTTTCTCCATTAGACTCATCCCCATCTCTTTGATAATAAGTATCAAAATAACCCGTCATTTTGATAGATGCAGGATTTGAATAGTCGAAAACTGCAACTCCATCCTCATAACCGGCCAGGACAAACTTATCAGGATAAGCTGTTATTAGAAATGGATTATGTGGCGTCGCTTTTAGGGAAAGGGTCGTAAAGGTATCAAGAGGAAATGGATTGGAAATATCCGAAACATCAATGGATTTAGCCGGCATACCAAAGGGTACCTCATCAGTGAAAATCAGGGTATTTCCATCAGGTGAAAGAATGCTGCTGTGGTTGTAGCCGCTAAAAGGATAATTTCTATAGGACCCTATTTCTTCAAATTTATTATTTTTGAAAGTATATATGTATAAACCGTCGAAACCACATGACGCATAGACGGTATCATTACTGACAAACATATCATGCACGGCTCCAATATCCGGATAATCATCATCAAGAGATCTGATTAGTATTGGCTTAGTGGGATCAACTGAGAGGTCAAATACACTCATATTGTTATATTCAGTAAGCCCTCTTCTGATCCCGATATACATCAGATCCCCTTCTATAAAGATAGTATGAGCAGCGCGGAACAGATCATCGCCAGCGTATGCAATATGAACGCTATCCGGTAAATAAGACAGATCCACGATATCCAATCTATTTGGCCCTGAATCGTCACTTATCATATAAAGATAATTCTTATATGTTTTATATTCCCTCCATATAGCTTTTCTTATCGGACTTGGAACGAAATCCACATATTGGATTTTTGCAGGGTCAGTCACATCCATGAAATAAGTCCCGGTTGTTGCACCCAGGATAGCATATTCTTTGCCGTCCGCTGCATAACCCCAACAACTGCTAAAACTTGCATCTGCTCCATTCAATGGTAGGGTGTCTGTCGTCCAGTGACCTAACAGTTCTATATTGAAAGACTGATAATCCTGGGCATAAGAGTAATTATTAAATAGATAAATGGTAATAATAAATATAAGTATTTTTTTCATCGATATCATCGGATTTTTGTTTGAAGGATGCCGGATATGAAATTAAAAAACTTGATTCCGCCGAAGACTACCTTCAAATAATGGCAAAGTAAATGAGCGTAATTAAACGTAATTAACCGATAACGCTTAATCAAAACACAAAGTTCTTGGTGGTCTTCATAAATAGTCTGATTAATTACATAAAAGATCTATTTTTTTCTTATACGTAATATAAATATATATTTTGTGATTAATGAATTTTTACAAAAACACCGAATATCTGACCGAAAAAGCTTATTTTTACGGCCTTACTAATTTAAAGCATTTTTGTCCAGTTATTAAACTTTTCATGCCCACTTCGTGCTTTAATTGAATTATTATGTATCGTTTTGCCTCATATTTGAAAGTTTTCTACGGATTATTTTTTCTTACTTTTCATTTTCAATCTTTCAGTCAGTTTGTAGCGGTCACCACAGCCACTGCCACACAAATGGCACAGGAATTAACAGGGCCCGGCATCCAGATATTTAATGCGACTTTCAATGGCGCACCGAATACATCTAGAGGAATTTTTACAGCAACGGGAACGAGTCTACCCATGACAAACGGAATTGTATTGACATCAGGCAGATCGATGAGCCAGACAACTACTTCTCCACCCTGGGGTATCAACCGTCCGGCCAGTACTTTTGCAAGCAACAGCTTCGCTGGAGCCGGTGATGCTACATTAAATTCAATCCTTGGCTCCACTAATACTCATGATGCTTGTGTACTTGAATTTGACTTCAAACCAGTGGGTACTGAACTTAATTTTAACTTTGTATTT
>JAYUWT010000587.1:0-2684 GCA_043753405.1 Saprospiraceae bacterium
TGCACTCACGATCCGGGATGAATTTCCAAGTGGTTACTTTGCAATACAGCGATGGTGCAAGGATAATAACAACGATTTGATCATCATATCACCCGATAAGGATATTAATAATGTAGGTGAAAACTGGAACAAAAAAATTATTGCAGCGATCAATGCTGATACCTCAGTGGTACTAATGTCTGCAGTTCACTGGATGTCCGGAATTAAATTCGATCTTGCTCAGATTGGGCAAAAGTGTTTTGAAGCCGGTGCAAAATTGATTGTAGATGGGACACAGGCTGTAGGCGCAAGTCCCATTGACCTTGCTCTACTCAAGATCGATGCTCTTGTCTGCGCAAGCTATAAATGGTTGTTTGGGCCTTACTCCATGGCATTGGCATTTATTGGGCCAGCATTTGACAAAGGGGCTCCTATGGAAGAATCGTGGATGAACCGTAAAAATGCTTCAGACTTTAAGAGTTTGTCAGACTACGAATCATCTTATGAAGACGGCGCCGCTCGTTATAATGTTGGACAAACGACCAATTTTACAACCATGCCGATCATGGAACAAGGACTGAAACAAATAATTGAATGGGATGTAGCAGAGATTCAGAGATATTGTAAAAATTTGATCCAACCTTTAGTGGATTACTTACATAGTTTGAATATTGACCTGGAAGAAGATAAATATTTTTCCAACCATATATTCTCTCTTCAATTACCTGCAAGTTCAGACAAAGAATTACTCAAAGAAATTTTGAAAAAAAATAATATCACATTATCTTTCAGAGGTGATAAGATTCGTGTAGCAGTCAACGTATTTAATGATGAAAATGACATAAAGAAACTCATCGAATCAATTGAACAATCATTGAAATAAAAATAAAGAGAATACTTCCAAATAACTAATTGTAAGCAACTGAAAATATGATAAAAATAAAATATGAAGATCTTAGGAAAAATCAAAAGACACCCCCCGCTTTGCGGACCCCTCTACAAGAGGGGAAGTTCTAAGTTTTTTTTGTGTATGATTTATTATTTTAAACTTTACTTGATTTTAACAAATACAATTATTTTTAGATAAACAAAAGTCGGGAATTCCCCTTTTGAAGGGTGAACGATGCTTAAAAGTTCAGATTATTGACCTTTACAAGGAGAGATACGGAACGAAGTCCTGAAGAATGAAGGACAAAGTGCAGTAACGCCGGGGTGTCAAGCCTTGTCCCGCAATTGCTGCGGGATTGTTACCTTCTTTTTAAAGAAAAAAAAGTAAGTTTATTCTATGATATTTAGATATATTTATTTGAACATGTAATATATACATCAACTTTCAAATTTATTAAATAAAATCCATCATGACCACAGCTCGACAACTTTCACTAATCATTGCAATTGTATTTTGGGCTACTATATTAGGAGCCATAGTTTATTCCCACATTGTATACTTTCCTCCATATCTGGGAAATCTACCGGAATCAAACAATTTAATTAAGGCAGAATATGGCCTTCACGAAGAAAATTTCTGGATGTTTATCCATCCTTTTGCTATCCTTTCTACGATTCTGACTCTCATTTTAAATTGGAAATTAAAGCAGAGGCGCCAACTTATAATTTTTTGCATGGCTATTTATGCAGCTGTGATCATTGCAACAGCAACATATTTTGTTCCTGAATTAATAGACTTTGCTGCAAGCACACCTGAGAATTCTAATGCAACAAACCTTTTGGATCGTGGTCAAAAGTGGCAATATTGGAGTTGGGCAAGAGGGGTATTTATGTATTTAGGATTCACATTGCTTGTAGTAGGATTGACCAAAAACGAACAGGTTCAAACAACTACTGTTTAACCGAATTAAACCGGGAGTTTAAATTTCTTGGAAAGAATTACTGCACCACACAATGAGAAAATGTATTAAAGTAAGAATCAAATTGGAACTATAAAAGCTTATTTTGCCTTGCAGTTTGGACAAGGTTCTTCATTCCGGAGTTGCGGATATTTAAGGTAGTTCTGTGCTGGAATTAATTTAACCTTCAATTTTATTGGTATTAATCATTTAAAAGTATTTGTCCATGTGATGAATACGGCACATTATTATAAATGTGTTGATAAAACGGCATTGTAATGGGTTCTATATTTTCAGACATTATCAAAAGTGAAACTCCCACGTTGGTTGATTTCCATGCAGAATGGTGTGGTCCCTGCAAAATGATGAAACCAATACTTGAAAAACTTAAAGCTGAAATAGGTGACAAAGCCAAGATCCTCAAAATAGATATTGATAAAAATCCAAAAGTTGCAACTTCATATAAAATACAAGGGGTCCCAACATTGATCTTATTTAAAAATGGAAAAATAGTTTGGAGGGAATCCGGAGTTCAGACAGCCAAGCATTTGGAGAAAATAATTGATCTACATTTGAATTAGAAGTCAGCAAGAATCAGAGATTTATTGTAAAATTAATTAACATCATCATTTAATATTATCAATATAATTGTTGATAGTAGGTTTAAAATGTTTACATAATTTATAATATTAAATCTTTGACAAGATGAATACTAATATCATATTTATTCTTTGCCTTGCCACAGGCATTTTGAACGCCCAGCTGCCACATATTCAATATATGAGGCCCAATGATCAAAGAGGACTCAATATTTTTGAACACACAAAACTTGATACTACTCCTTTTAATGGAATTAAA
>JAYUWT010000588.1:0-2682 GCA_043753405.1 Saprospiraceae bacterium
TGTATTTCATCACATCGGATGAGGCTTTTTTATCTTGCTCTTCAAACTGAGGATGCCCGGTAAACTCAGCTAGTTTATCATCTACATCGTAATAGCCGCCTTCACAGTATATCTTGCGCCCATTTTTCTCCATCAATGTAGGGGCTACAAAAAAAGCAGTATGTGTTTCAGTATTAAATTGAAGTGAATCTGATCTCAACTGAATCTCAGGATCTGACATCTGCACCTGACCTGAAAAATAGGCCATGTTCTCATTTACATGAAAATATCCTTTTTTGCTTTTAAGTGTGGTACTTGCTGATTTGAGAGTAGCCGGTGTGGTATAGGAAGCTATTGAAGTGTTTAGGTCGTAATGCAATTTTTTAGTGTACAGTGATTGTCCACCATTTATTAGGATCACCTCTCCGTATAAATCTGCAGTTTTCTTCAAACCGTCATATCGGAGTGAATCAGCAAATATCTGCACAGTATCATTCTGTCTGATCACTACATTGCCATATGCCATCACCATCAGATTTACTAATCTGGCCGAATCACAATATAAAAATGTACTGTCATGGAATAGCTGTACATCGCCTTGCAAAATTTTTAATTCATTAGCCGGATTGGCTTCTATGTATGTGTATTCAGAATGGATGATTTTTATCTCCTCACCTTGTTTGACGGGAGGTTGTGTAACCGGAAGCTTTGATTGAGCTACGAGCCATAAATTTATACAAGTAAGGAAAAATACAAATACTGTACGGCTCATGCTAATAAGTGATTATCCTATGCAAAAGTAACTGATCAATCCCGGATGTCATGAGTATTAACTGTTCCTTATTAGATTAAACAAAATATAATTCTCATGATTCATGAAATCTTTTTTTAAATCTAAAAAAGCTCATCGAAAAAGTCCAGGTAAAACCAAATAACTACCTGCCATTTTTAAATTCCAAATATTATCCCTATATTTGCGCTCTCAAAATCTAAAAAATAAGCAATATGTATGCAATTGTGACTATTGCCGGTCAATAAAGTGAAAGGATCTTTATGTTTTAGTGGTACTTCTGCCGATGGTATATAGGTATCTAATAGATGAAGTATTTCCCTGATCTTCTCCTTTTTTGTCATAGGTTGGTAAGAAATTTCATGGTATCTATTCCATCAGCATAATCCATTAATCCAGGGCATTGGGCTTTGCCAGGAAGTATCGTTTCCAATCCATCAATATGCTTATGACAAACCATCACTTGTAATTGATCTAGTCGCGATGTTAGTGCTTCCACCAGCATCTTGGCATCATCATAATATTGGTAATTGATGGTAGCTAATCTTGAAATCAGGTTATCATTTTCTACCAACAGAATTACATTATTGGAGAGATGCGGTACATTATTCATAATGTATAATGCATAGTTGTAGTCGAAATTGTTATTATAGGCATGATTATCTCTAACCTCATTAAATCTTTCCCACAGACTAAGCAAACGACTAAAGTTATAACCTCTGGGCACTCTAATGCTGGATACATTTCTGCATCCAAGTCCAAAATATTGAAATACATCCTGCCCTAATGCCTTCAATTCATCATCCGATTCTTCACCGGTGATGATGCCGATGCCAGTTCTGCTCTTTCTGATGATGTGAGGATATTTATCAAAATAATAATGAAAATACCTGGATGAATTATCACTGCCTGTGGCAATCACCGCATCTATATCTTTGACTCTTTCGACAATTTCAAAATGAGCCGATGCCCTCCCATCTATCGAAACAAACTCATCCATCAGTGCAGGTAACAAAATTTCATCTTTCTGAGAAAGTTTGATTTTGCTATAATGACCTGCTATAAATGAAGCTAATACATCATGAAATACGACCAATGGAATATTGCCGGCAGCTATGATGCCTATTTTTGCAGACTTATTTTCATCAATAGAATAATTTGAAACCCAATTTTGTAATTTGTTTTGATCAAGAAATTCAATTGCTAAATTAGTAACTACTGTTTTAATATTTGATTCAGTAAACCATATATTGGCTTGCCTGGCTCGCTCACATGCTTCTAAAAAGGCTTCACTTGGGTTTAATAAAAGTGTACCCAATTTGACAGCAGCTTCTATTCGTTCACTTAAATTCATGATTTAAGCTGCTTTTGATTAGATACATAGTTTCTCCATTTTGTAATAATTGTATCGAATTCCACAGGCAATGGTGAGTCAAATTCCATTTTTTGACCGGTGACCGGATGTATAAAGCCAAGAGTTTTAGCATGTAGCGCATGGCGTGGAAATGCCGCAAACAGATTATCTACAAACTGTCTGTATTTAGTGTATACCGTACCTTTCATGATCCTGTCACCACCATACCTTTCGTCGTTAAATACGGGATGACCCAGCGATTGCATGTGTACTCGTATCTGGTGAGTACGACCGGTCTCAAGCTTGCATTTAATTACGCTGACATAATATAGTCTTTCTATCATTTCCCAGTGAGTGATTGCATTTTTGCCATGCTCTTCATCGGAAAATACTGTATAAACTTCTCTTTTACGTGGATGTCTGCCAATATGCTTATCTACTGTACCACTTTCACCTTCTAGCTCACCCCAAATAAGCGCTATATATTCGCGATTAGAGCTATGATCATAAAATTGTTTCGATAAGTGACTGAGTGCAAAATCGGTTTTTGCAATCACCA
>JAYUWT010000589.1:0-2682 GCA_043753405.1 Saprospiraceae bacterium
TAATTCAGTATTTTCAGGAGCAAAGGTAAAATCCCTTTTTCTGTCCACATTGCCGATCCCAACGACGATAGTACCGGGCATTTTCATGTTCAGATTAAAAAACTGTACAAGGCCAACTATATGAATGAAATCCTCATTAGCGCTGCCATCGAGTAAGTAAATCACATCATATTTTTCCTTGGAATTGCGGTCATAATCTCCCGGAAGATAAATATTTAGAGTGCGTTTTTCATTTAAAATAGAAGAAATAATTTCCACTGTTTCTCCGATCGTTAATGCTTCTGTTTTGGATATATTAATGGGCTCTTGAGCATTTACGGAGCAGAAAGTATTTATACTGAAAATGACAAAAACGAATATTTGAATTGAACGGAGATTTAACATTGATTTGATTTTTATTTATGTATTGATCCAAATTGAGTCAAATCTTTCGGATGGACAAGATAAATAATATGCCCAAAGATTAATATGTGGTTAAATATTGTTTAGTAAGCATGTGGTGATGGATTACGTGAAACATCGTAAAATACATCATTTCCCTCAAAGTCACTTTGCCAAGTAAAGGGTGGGGCAGTATCAACCGGTCCAGATCAGTTTCTGAAAAAGTATTGACCTGATTTTTAAGTTTATTTATCTGACCTTGTAATGTCCTTACGAGTTTTTGTTTATCACTGTAGGTCCGGATGGGTGGAATATATCGTCCTGATGCTTTGTAGCCTTCAGCCAGTTTTAGTTTGTATTTTTCAACAAGGGCATCATAGGTTTTTCCTGGCCTATTGGCCGATCCGAATATCAATTTCAAAATAAATCCAGGTAAAAGGAAGGCTAGATTGAGTGGTTTGACAGCCCGGATGATATGGTCTATTTGTTGTCCTGCATTCCATTTTCCGGGCAATGCTGCATTGAAATCCTCTTCATTGAGAGATTGGATATAATTAGTAAATAATTGATGATTGGTATGCAATGAATCAATGATCTCTTTTTTATCAAGTGTCATGATTTATTATTTTTTACTTTGGGTTGTTAATTCAATTTATATCAGAATAAACTGTTTGTGATAAATTACCTTCGACGCGCGTCTCTAACTTCATGTATTTAACTAATATAAAATCCGGATTAAAAATTTATTTTAGTATTGTGGTAGAGTTTCATCTGTGCGGAAGCGGCCTTATAAATTTTAGTGAATGAATATAGAAAATGCCAAAAAATAGCGAAGAGATTTCCAGCGTATGCAAGGAGCCTTAAATTTCGAGCGTAATTTTTTGAGCATTTTCGGAATGAATGAGCGTTAAAAAATTTATAGAGCCTTGAATTTTTTTGTTACTTTTTTGTTTCAAGACAAAAAAGTAAGGCTAAAATCGCTGTACACTTGGTATCTTTTTTGATCATGAAAAAAAGCATTAAATATGTAATAACTTCTAACTTGGACCAGAATAGTTGCACCTCGTTCCAAAAGTAAGGATATTGCTGGAATCTTGAGTATTTAAAAGAAAGATACTAATTTCCAAATGAGATCGGAAGAGTAATTTCTGACCTGTGTTTTTTTCCGTTGACCGTAGGGATCTCCCAAAGTGGCATCACATCGAACACCTTTTGTAAAGCCTTTTCAACCTCAGCATCTATAGGTTTCATATAAGTGATCAGAATGATCTTGCCATCTTCGTCAAAATTAAGTTTAGCAAATATTTTTTCTGACTTCATGTCTAAGTGTGAAGGGATATGAAGATTCTGTTCAAACAAATTCATCAGCTCATCCACTCCTCCGGGATATTGAGGAGTATAGATATCCCCGTATTTCGTTTCTTTAGGCACGACTTTAAGTTCACCTTCAGGGGTCATGTATACTTCCCGTGTTGTGATCTTTTCGGATTCAGGAATTTCGGGAGATATCGGCTTACCTAAGTTTTCTAATTGTAAATTATTGAGCAAACTGCCACATAATAACAGAAGTGGAAAAAACGACAAAAACCCAGTTAGATGTAGTTTATTACTTGGGCTTTGGGTCATTTTCAAAAACCTGCTTTTCAATTCTGATTTGGCGAAGTTGTGTGTCAAGGGTTTTCCGTCACCCATTCTTTGGGCTAAAAGCAAAAGGCCATATTCTTGTGTAGGTACTTCCCTTACGACTATTTCATCTGCTATATATTCATGCAACTTATTTAGAGCATTCTTATAGAATAAAAGGATCGGAAAAAACCAGGTAAACGTAAAAAGTAATTCTACAAGTAAGATATCCAGACTGTGCATCTGTCGCGTGTGGACTGCTTCGTGTTTGATGATGGTCCTCAGCGAATCCTGATCCAGCTGCCTTTCTTTACTAAGGAAGATCAGATGAAAAAAAGAGAAAGGGGTATGAAGTGCTGGGGATTCTACAATGGTCATTCCCATGATCGTAGAAGCTGTATTGCCTTGAACCATGGTAATTAGTTCAATAATTTTATAAATCAGCAAACCTATTAACCCAAGGGAAATGACCAAATATATACTGATGAATACAGGGCCACTTAGAATGGTAGATACAAATCCGCCACTGTCAAAAGCCTGATTGGCCCGGTTTATTATTATCTCCTGCGAAATATTAAACAACCGGTATGGAAGAAAATCAAGGGTAATAGCTTCAGATATTTTCAGGCCCAAAGCTTTGTAGACCCCTAATCCCAGACCGGTAAAAACAGAGGTTAA
>JAYUWT010000590.1:0-6743 GCA_043753405.1 Saprospiraceae bacterium
TACAATAGCCGGAAATCCCGTATTTAGCGTATTGTGACAACAGTAGTAAGTGTGTGCTTTTCTAGCATAATGGACACAGATTTTTGCAAATATGTGTGGCGAACATAAACCTTGTGATAAGTTTTATGTTATTTGATAACTTTTAAGCAAGATATGAAATTAATATGTTCTTGTAGGAAGAGACTTTAATAACGCAGATTTTTATGGGATTGTTTTAGTCGATTTTGTTAAGAGTACTTTTTTAAATTAACAATACTGTCTCAGACCATTGATCTAACATCTTAAAGGTGTGATTTTTGTAAAATTAAAATTATAGTGGCAATAAAAATAAAAAAGAAAAACCCTTTACTTTCCATCACGGTCTTGTTGTTACCCTTTGCTATCTTATTTGGACTGATCGGCTTTATTAGAAATGCACTATATGATAGTAAAGTGATCCGGCCTGTTAGATTTTCTGTGCCTACGATCGGCATTGGTAATTTGGTGGTAGGGGGTACAGGTAAATCCCCGCACATTGAATATCTGGTACGATTGTTAAGCCCCTATATTAATGTTGCTTCACTTAGCCGGGGTTATGGAAGGAAAACGACGGGAAATTTGGAAGTTTTATCGAATGCAACCTCTGAAGAGGTTGGAGATGAGGCACTGGTCCTCAAAATGAAGTACCCTGACCTGGGTGTGTTCGTCGGAGCTCAGAGAGCTTTGGCTATTCCGGAGGTTATGAAGACAAAACCATTAACAAACGTCATCTTACTGGATGACATATTTCAACATCGCTCAGTTGTCCCTTTTGAAAACATACTTTTGACTGAATATGAGTTGCCATATTTTAATGATTTTTTATTGCCGGTTGGGGCTCTTCGGGAAACAACAAACGGAGCTCGCCGAGCTGATACAATCATCGTAACTAAATGTCCGGCATTGTTAAGTGAGGAACAGGAGGGCATGATAATATCTAAAATCAATCCACTACCTCATCAGAAAGTGTTTTTCTCTACCTTCAATTACGGTTATCCTTACCAGTTATTTCAACCAAACAATCGCATTGCGTTGACCGAGAAGATGGATATTGTTTTATTTTCAGCAATAGCGGGAACAGATTATTTAATGAAATATCTAAAATCAAAGGCGGGCACTATACATTCATTTGAATTTCCGGACCACCATTTTTTTACAAATCAGGAAATGGGCTCTCTCAAATTAGCCTTTGACGATCTAAAAGCTGATCAGAAAATTATTTTGACCACCGAAAAAGACGCTGTTCGCCTCGCCTTGCACCGGAAATACATCACAGACAATAACTTACAGATCTTCATTCTTCCTGCTGAAGTAAGTTTTATAGGTAGGAATGGCAGTGAATTTGATGCGCACATTAAATCCAGGTTGCTCGAATTTAAAGTTTAGATCAGATCCTAGATTAATAGATTCTTGGCGATAGATGCTAAATTCCAGATTTTTGATTCTAGAAAATAGTTATGGATTGAATCGTAAGTGTTTTTTATGGTTTTTGCTATACTATTTAATGAATTCTCCCTTTCAGCGTTAGCAGTGCCACAGCCTCAATATGATTGGTTTGCGGAAACATATCCACTGCCTGGAGTTTATCGAGTTTATATTTCTCGGAGAGTAGATTAATGTCACGGGCCTGGGTGGATGGATTGCAACTGATGTAAACGATTTTAGGACATTCAAGTGCAAGTAATGTCTGAACTACATCGCCATGCATGCCTGCGCGGGGAGGATCGGTGATGACGACATCAGGACGTCCGTATTTCGAAATAAAATCCTCATTCATCACATCTTCCACATTGCCCACTACAAATTCAGCATTAGTGATGCCATTCCATTCAGCATTGAGCCTGGCGTCTTCTATGGCGGGAGCTACATTTTCCACACCTACTATTTTAAAACAAAATTCAGCAGCATACAAGGCAATACTTCCCAACCCTGTGTAAAGATCATAAACAAGATCTGTAGGTTTTAAAGCTGCAAATTCAAGTGCTTTATTATAAAGATTAATAGTTTGTTTGATATTGGTCTGAAAGAAAGATTTTGGTCCGATCTTGTATTTTATTTTGCCTAACATTTCGACGATATATCCCGGGCCATGCCAGATCTCGCACGGCAGATCAAGAAAGGTGTCATTGGCCTTTTCATTGATAACATAAAGCAAAGTAGTGATGGAATCAAATCTCGCCATGATGGCGTCCAGCAATAGCTTCATTGCATCGATGTCTTCATAGTGAAATACTACCACGACCATCGTTTCACCAAGTGATGAAGTTTTTATCAATAAATTGCGTAAAAATCCTTCCCTAGCTCTTACATTAAAAAAAGGCCAGTTCTGGTTCTTGGCAAACCATTTAACAAAATTCCTTATCTCATTGGATGGATCCGGTTGAAGATAACAGTGATTGATATCCACGATCTTGTCAAAAGCTCCCGGACGGTGGAACCCAAGACCGGGTTCCTTGAGGATATCGCCTTCCAGGCTCATTTCATCTTTGGTAAGCCACCTCTTATTTGAAAATGTAAATTCCAGTTTATTACGGTAATAATATGGTTCGTCACAACCCATGATAGGGAACATTTCGCCGGGTTCTACCTTGCCGATGCGATGGATGGCTTGCTCTACTTTATTTTGTTTTTCGGCCAACTGACCTTCATAGCTGAAGTTTTGCCACTTGCACCCGCCACATATTCCAAAATGCTCGCAGACTGGCTCTACGCGCTGAGGTGAAGGCGTCAACAAATGTTGCATCACACCTATGTAAAATCCTTTCTTTTTCTGTAAAACAAGGACATCAACCAGATCTCCCGGCACGGCTCCTTCAACAAAACAAACGATGCCGTCATCGGTCCTGCACACAGATTTAGAGTCCTCTGCGATTCCGGTGATGGTCCTGTTTGTAAGTATGATCGGATTGAACCTTCCTTTTCCCCTACCCATTAATTTTTTGATTGAGGTGCAAAGGTAAAGTTTTGAAATTAGAAAGATGAAAATGGATTTGTCATTAGTTTTTGCCTGTATGAGCGCGTTAGCGCATTGGGGTGTTGGCGCTTTGGCTTTTTTTGTGTTGTGCTCGATCAAAATTTACTGCAATTTCCTCTAAAATGTAAGTACAGATATGGCTAAAGCCAAACTTCGTTTTTTTAGAGTTGAGCATTATTAATAATTCATCCAATTTCCTCAGTAATGGAAGGAACAATGTGGCTAAAGCCATTATGTATCCAATCAGCACCCGTTGGCTAAAGCCAACGTCAAATTTTAATTGCCCAGAATTTATTAAACTTAAACTGGGCTATGAATATTTGTAATATTCGGCTTTAGCCACATTTATCAAAAAAAAACCTCCTAATGGCTTCAGCCATTCAGTCTTAAAATTTTTATTTTTTTGCTTTTAAATAAAATAAATATGTTTAATTTTACTTTTCTTATAAACCCAATTTCAAACACCAAAATTCAAATCAAATGAGCTGGGTCAAACTCAACGTCCATTTAGTATTTTCTACTAAAAAAAGAAAACCATTTTTAGAAACTAAAAATATCAGATTGCAGGTTTTCGAACACATTTTAGCAAATGCAAAACTGAAAAACATTCATTTAATAGGTGTGAATGGGTGGCATGACCATCTACATTGTCTTATTTCACTTTGCAAAGACCAAACTATAAGTGAGGTCGCGCAGCTAATAAAAGGCGAATCCTCTTACTGGATAAATAGAAATAAATTAATTAAAGATAAATTTAATTGGCAGGATGATTACTGGGCAGTGAGTGTAAGTGAGAGCCATGTTAGGTCTGTCAATAATTATATTTATGGGCAGGAAGAGCATCATAGACATAAATCCTTCACTGAGGAGATAGATGAGTTCATGAGTAAAAATGGATGGAGTTTAGTCAAGGCGAATTAGATGTGAGAATGGTGTCCGGCTAAAGCCAACGTTAAATGTTAGATAATAACTGCAATGTAGTTATTTATTTGTCGTTGCTTTAAAGCAACGGATTCAAATTATAATTATCAGCTAGCTCCATCCATCAAGAAAAAACCATACTATCTTTAGATTTTCAATCTTTCTTTTTTTATTAAGAATATCATTTTTAATCAGCTTCAGCCTATCTGAATTATTTTAAATAGAAAATGCTTTTTGTTTTCAAATATAATAATATTTACTAAGATTATTTTTAATCATTCGAAGTGCCGATCGCTCCCAATATCGCTGCAAAATTCACCCCTACCACAAAATTACTCCTCTTATACTTCCCTTGTTCAAAAGACCAGTAATAATCAAATCTGAACAATCTGAAAGCCCCAAAACCGATTCTGTCCAGTCCGGCTCCTATCTCAAACGCATTTTTCGATTCCGGCGTCATCAATCCATTGAAAGAAAAGATCTCATTGAACCCTGTCTTATTTAACAAAGGGATTTTCTTAAATAAAAAACCTTCCAGGTTCCATTCAGAAAATAAAGTAATATATTTTTCATTTGTACTGAACTGATAAAAAGACAAATTTTTAAACGTATTAAGATATGAGTCCAACGGCTTTACGATAAGTACATTTCCCTGCAGATGGGCATAATCAACTCTGTATAGTGGCTTTTTCCCATAGAACATTCCCGCATAAATATTGGACTGAATGCTTCCAAGTAAAGTGAGTGGGATCCGGATATTTTTGATATTTAAATTGACCCTGTTGTATTTAGCATCCCCTTCTTTTAATTCCCATGCATTAATCGCACTTAATTCGAATATCGGATATCCCGATGACATTGTAAATGCCTCATCTGGCAATTTAATGACTTTATTGCCTGGCTGCCAGATAACCGTAAAGGTCGTCGTGTAGGCGTTACTTTCAGGAAACAATGTATTAACACCCCATTCTTCAGGGTAATTTTTTTGATAAGTGATGTGTTTTTTTCTGATACTGAAGTTTGTATTATTTACAAGGGCGGACCTGTTTTGAACATATATCCTGGCTTCTGCGCTCAATCCCGGCACCAACGAATATAAACCGGCGAGACTAATATACTTATTGTTGTAAAAGCGTGCATGGTTTTTCTTATCCCACAAACTTGCGAAACCATTAGAAAAAGGTTTAATAGGTTCTAATGTATTGTAATTATCTAATGTATTTCCGGTGTTGAACCTTATCCTCGAATTGTGTTCTCCGCGATGCCGCCATGTGACATCGGATGAATACCTCAATTTATTTTCCGAAAATCCATAGATGGGAGTTAATTTTATTGATAGATTATTTTTCTTTTCAGTCCAGGTTTTATTATATATAAGATCAGGATGCAGGTAAAAGCCCTGTACCGGATTGAACATGATCGAAGTAAGAATATTAGTTATCCTGATACTTGATTTTTTATATGAATTGCGGTAAGTATAATTTCCAATTAAATGTTTTAATTTGAATTTATTCCTGACATCATCTATTGAGTCAAGATAGGATTTTGATTCGACTAAAATTGCGATACTGTCGCGTTGCTGATAATCCAGCTTTTCTCCGATGGTAAGTGGAATTGGCCTTAGTGAATCCCAATATTCATTGCTTTTTTTGCCGGCAAGTTTGTCAAATTCTATAACAGTTTTCCTGTCGGCCATTTCTGCATCAGCGTTCAATAGTTTATAATCATTGTACATTCCTATGAATGACCCTTCAAATTTTATCCCAAAAAACCCAGCCTTAAATTCCATGGATTGAGCCAAAGGCATCCATTTTTCAAAACCATCTATTTTTAAAAATGATTGTTTGATGATCAGGCTGTCCATGATCTCGATGCCCACATTTGGTCCTTTGGTAAACAGGTCGACTTGTTTTAATGTAAAATATTGATCCGCTATATAGATTGATCCAAAGAAAACCCCTTCTTCTTTTCGTTTGGGGATGACCCTGATCTTATAATATTTCTGTAGTCCTTCATAATAACTGCCTTCTAATTCATAGTTATAGTATTGAAAAGCAAAATTCCCAATGGGGTTGACTACATTTTTCTGGAAAACAATGTAGTTGTCCATAAAATCGATATTTAAAAATTGTAAAAAATTCAGTGCTATGCCTTTCGTATCACCACTGCGCCTCGATGAAAGAATATTTTCTTTCACATCATCTCCGATCTTCGTATACAATGTAACCGACTCTGCGAGATAAAGTATAACATTGCCTGCAGAATCCCTTACTTCTGAAGAATCAACTATGCCCATGGTTTTAAGGCGATCATAACCATTTTTACTAAGAACAATTCCCTTTGTATAAGCGCGGGTTTGATAGTGATCCTTCAACTCTGCCAGTTCCTTGCGCTTTTCCATAGCTTTCCTGATAATTGGTAGTGCCGGGTTTTCACCTGATTTTATGATCACTTCTGCAAATTCTATGATCTCTTCCTGAAGTGTCACAGAGATGCGTGCATTTCTCTTACTTGATATAAATTTTGTTTTACTGCCGACATAACTCACTATGAGCGTAAATGTGTCCGGTGTTGACTGTATGTTGAAGTACCCTGACTTATTTGTTGTAGAACCCCTTGTCGTATTTTTTAGCAGAACAGAAGCCCCCAGCAGTGGTTCTCCTTTCTCATCCAGGATTATGCCGGATACCTGGGCCTGAGTCAAAGTGCCGGTTGTTAACAAAATAAGAATAAGAAAAAAGATAAAGGAGTTATACATAAATATTTGATTGGAGAAAAATCCTGCCAAGATAAAAAAAATAAAAGTTTTCATATGCGCACTTAAAGGTTG
>JAYUWT010000591.1:0-19072 GCA_043753405.1 Saprospiraceae bacterium
CATTATTTTTAGGGTCTTTGGCAGCACTTGCCAAAAGGTATGGTTTTGCAGCATTGATATTATTGGCCTTGACTGCTTTCAAAGCAGCAAACATCAGGGTATCAGTATATCGGGACAAGGCACCCACAGCAACACCATCCACAGTAACCGTCTTTACAACCTCCTGAAGTGGCCAGCTGCCGTTATTCAAAAGATCACTATCGATAAATCGCGGTATGGACAAATAATAATCGGCTTTTTGCTTATACCTATCCTTGTACGAGGCATATAAAACCTGCACATTTGGAGCCATCGTAGCAAAATAATGCTTGACAGGGTCGATACTGTTTGTACAAACAAGAACTTTCTCACCTTTTTTGATCCTTTCATCATTCTCAATCAACCACACAGACAAGTATTTCATACTATTCATCCAGTAATCAGTTTCATAAGTGCCATAGGCACCTTTAATACCCCCCGCAAGTTCATTGAAATAAATATATTCATTTGGATGATTGGCAACCATAAACCTGATGGGCAGGAACATCAAAACCACCAGAATACCGGGCACCACCCATTTAAATTTAGTATCAAAATATTTAACTAATAATGATCCCCAACCAAGTACTGAAAGCACATTGATCATGGGCATGATAAATAAAAAGTGCCTGATGCCATCATATAATGAACTGTGTTTAACTACGGCATACAAAACCGGGAAGACGCCTACAAAAAGCAAAAATATGATGGGCATCCATGGTAAGTTTTTAAGGATAACTTTCATTCTGATAAAAAACAAACTAAATCCGATCAAAATACATAACGGAATGGCCATACTTAACCATTTAGGAATATAATACCATGGTATTTCATCAGACCAGAGCGCTTTTCCTTCAAACAACATGCGTATTGCCACATCAAAGTTGGACATAACTTTCAGAGCCTCCAGAGTATTTTTAATTGGTGCTGCATGAGAATATGGAAAAAATATGAGACCCAGAAAATAAGCTACAACACCCAATCCTGCAGCTTTTGCCAAAAGAATCATCGGGTTAATCGAGGCTGTTTTAAATTCTTTTCTTCTCAGGTATATATTGAGGGCCGTGTATAGACCAAAATAAACAAGCAACAAGAGTCCACCCACGCGGATATTCAAAGCAATAGCGATAGAGGCTCCAAGGAAAATTGCTGATCTCCAATCCCATTTAGGTAAAAAACTATTAAAGCGAATGATGCCCAGGATAGACATGACATATGCCATGGCAAAAGGTATATCTTTAGGATTATTCATTGAATCTCCAAACAGCCTGGGTGAAAATACCGTGAAAAGTATGGTTAAAACGGCCATCAGCCAACTTCTGCTCAATTGCCTGGCTAAAAGACCTGTGAAAATAATTAAAAAAGCTCCGAACAATGCATTCAGAAAGTGACGAACATTATAAGGATCAGCAGAAGGCATATTTTCATAGATCATCGCCGCACTTGCATCGAACAATCCGCCATACAGATAAAGATTCTTATATGTACGGTATGTAGTGTCCTGGCCACCGGTAGTAAGGTATTTCAGGACATTTTCGCCATTTTGCTTGTGTACCAGTTCATCTCCTGTGATACCATAATCAAAACTCAGAACCGGCATTACAATAATGAGCAATAAACATATTCCAAAAAATATCTTTTTGAATAATTTGTCATTGATAGCCCAGGTATAATTAACAACGAGTGGAGTTTTAATTTCTGAGGTTGGAAACTCACCCGGTTCATTGGCAATTTTTGGGGTATTACGCTTAGACATTTAAGTTATTTTTGAAAGATTTATATTAATTAGGTTTTTGCCAAACTCCGATCAATGATTTACCGAAAGACCGAAATAGAAGTGGATCGACCAACTTTGAAAATGGTACCAACAGATTATCCCACATACTGATATTCCCTTTGGAGGGAGTGGATTTATTGATAAAAAATTTATTGGCACAGGATGCAAAGAAACCCATGGAATCATAATACTTCAAAAATACTTCATCTGTATTATTGTCCGGTGCTAATGCCCTTAACATTGATTTATTATATCTCCTGAAATGACCGATCGCTTTATCAAAAGGGTTGTATAAAAAATTAAATGCCGGAACAAGGATAATTAAATTACCACCGGGCCTGAGCCTTTCAAAAGCTTTCTGAAATTCTACCTTATCGGATTCAATGTGTTCAATAACATCTATGTATAAAATGGCATCGAATTGTTTTTCAATATCAATATCATCCAGTATACCATGCAGGACAGTTACTTTTGCGGCATAGTCATGGCCTTTTATTTCTTCAGGAATTTTAGAGGAAAGGTTTTCGTCAGGCTCTACAGCCAGCCATGTAAGTACTTTGTCATTTAACAAAGCGGCGGTGGTTCCTCCTATTCCTGCCCCTACCTCACATACATCGCCATGAATATACTGATCTATGGCACTTTTATAATATGCTTTCCAATTAACAGCATCCTTAAACAGTTCAAGTTCATTCCCGATATAGTCTATATTAGCCATTAACCACACATTTGTTCACTGAGCGAATATAGTCTTTATAGTTTAAAGCCGGAATGAAATTCCGCTGCACGCGGGCATTCAAAACCATAAATGTGAGCAGTAAAGAGAAAAAGAAAGCCTGCAACATGATCATTAATAATCCGATGGCTATGGACGATGTCCAACCCGGGATGGCGTATGAACTGAAAAATTTGACCCAAATGAGGCCACAAAACATTATCCCGGTAATTAAGATCAAACACACTGAGAATACGAGTAACCTGACAGACACAATGTCGATATTGACTGTAATACTGCTTATACCATGCTGGATCAAAGCGATCAGACTCATTTTAGACTGTCCTTTATATCGCAAACCCCTGTCTATTGGAACACTTGTATATTTTAATTTGGATCTTATAATTCCTCCCGGAAAGTGGTTCCATATCTCAGAGATAAAAACCAATCTTGACAATTGCGGTCCCGGTATTAATACAAAATTGCCGAAAGAGATGACATAACCTGACAAGAACCTGAAAATCATTTTATAAACGATGTATAACCATTTGAACAGGCGGCTTTCCTGCCTGCTCCTGCGGTGTGCAAAAACTATATATTCATAATTATCATCTGCAGCTGTTATCAAAGTACTGATATCTGCCGGTTTGTCCTCACCATCAGAATCCATTACGAGTACATAGTCGGGTTTTATTACAGCATTGGCATAAGAAATACCAAGAGTTATAGCTTTCTGATGACCCAGATTCCTATGAAGTTCAAGGATCAGGATTTCATCTGTTACTGTGGAAATTTTCATTTCAACATCTTCAGTGATATGATTGCATTTATAAATAGAAAATGGTGACTGGGTGCTGCCATCATTTACAGCAAGCAGGGTAAATGTCCGTCCCATCCGGTCAAATTCAGCCTTGATCTCCTTATGGAGGATGGTCAGGCATTCCCAATCATTGTAGACTGGGGTAACTATACAAATATGGTCGGTTTGCTTCATTTATCTATTAAAAAAAGCACAAAATAAGAAAATCATAAACTACAATGTAAAAACATATGAAGGTTGCTTACATTTGCGGAAAATAAACAAATATTAAGATGGGCAAACCAATGGAATATCCACTAGCCAACCGCATAGTCAAGATGGTGGAATCAGCTACACTTCAAATGACGGCTAAAGCCAGAAAACTTAAACAGGAAGGCAATGATGTCATAAACTTGAGCATTGGAGAGCCTGACTTTGATACACCTCAGTTTATCAAAGAAGCTGCCAAGGATGCATTGGATAAAGGATATACGAAATATACCCCGGTATCAGGGTTGTTGGAATTAAAACAAGCCATCCAAAGAAAGTTTAAGAGGGATAATAATATTGATTATTCTCTGGATGAGATCGTGGTATCCAATGGTGCCAAACAATCAATAGCCAATGTTTGTATGAGTCTTGTGGATGAAGGTGATGAAGTGATCATTTTTGCTCCTTACTGGGTCTCATATCTGGAAATAGTTCAATTGGCAGGCGGGATACCTGTTATCGTTAAGGCGGGTATAGAAAATGACTTTAAGGTATTACCTCATCAATTGGAGGAAGCAATTACGGACAAAACAAGGCTTGTGATCTATTCTTCGCCATGTAACCCAACAGGCAGTGTTTATACATTGGCTGAACTGGAGTCTTTTGCGGAGATATTGAGCAAGAGAGATGAAATCTATATTGTCTCTGATGAGATCTATGAATATATAAATTATACCGGTGGCCATGCCAGTATTGGTTCTATTCCGTCTGTTAAGGACCAGACGATCACTGTAAACGGTTTCTCGAAGGGATTTGCAATGACGGGCTGGAGATTGGGATATATCGGGGCTCCTAAAGAGGTGGCTAAAGCTACAGATAAAATGCAAGGCCAGTTTACTTCCGGTGCTGCATCTTTCAGCCAGAAAGCAGCTGCTTTAGCATTGGATACTGATCTGGTAGAAACATATAAAATGAGGGATGTTTTTCTTGAGAGAAGGGACCTGATCCTGGGATTATTGAAAGAAATACCCGGAGTTAAATGCAATATCCCTGAAGGAGCATTTTATGTTTTTCCGGATGTAAGCTCATACTATGGCAAATCCACTGAGGAAGGTAAAATAATAGAAGATGGAGACCAGCTGTGCGAATACATTCTGGAAAAAGCATTTGTAGCCCTGGTCGCCGGATCTGCCTTCGGAGCAGATGAATGCATCAGAATCTCTTATGCTGCCTCCGATAAGGAGATCATCGAATCTTGCCGGAGATTGGCAGATGTGTTGAGTAAATTAAAGTAATAAAAAAAGCCCAAGAAAATAATCCGGAGCTTTTTTTATAGATGGGCACAAAATTAAGGTTTGCCCTGAGTATTTTTATTCTGATTATGAGGAGGATTCTGTGTGCCTGGTTTATTCTGCGTATTCTGTGTATTTTGAGTACTCCTGGTTTGAGGTTTTTCCGGTTCAGTTTTTCTACCTGAGAACCAACCTCTTAAACGGTCAGAAAAAGTTAATTTTACTTTTTCAATTTTCTCTTTTGCTTCTTCAGCAAACTCAGCAATTTCCTCTTTAAGATCAGCAGCTTTGTCAGAGGCCACTTCGCTCCATTCATTGATCTTTTCTTTTGCTTCTGCGGCAAATTCCTCAAGATTTTCTTTTGCATCAGCAGCAAATTCAGTAGCTTTTCCCCTGGCCTGGCCCGCAAATTCAGTGGCTTTTTCCTTAGCTTGTCCGGCCAATTCAGTAGCTCTTTCTTTTACCTGACCTACGGATTCAGAAATATTTCCTCTGGCAGCCGTATATGCTTCTGCCGCGTCTTCTTTCAAATGAGATAATTTTTCTTTTACGTCATCAGCTACGTTAGCAAGGTTCTCCTTAATTTTTCCTCCTTGCTCATATGCCTCATCCTTCCATTCTGAAAGTTTTTCTTTACCTGAGTCTATAAAATTGTCAGCGCTACCCTTAGTTTCACCCTTAGCGGCGTCGACATTAGCTTTTAGATCTTCTTTAACATCATGTGCTTTTGTCTTAAAGTCACCCTTCACTTCTTCTGCTTTGGCTTTAACATCCCCCTTCACTTCTTCAGCTTTAGCCTTAACATCTTCTTTTACCTCTTCAACTTTTGTTTTAATGTCATCTTTCACTTCCTCCACTTTGGTTTTGGCCTCTGCTTTGATTTCCTCTGTTTTGGATTTTGCTTCTTCCACATTGGATTTTACTTCATCTCTTACCTCAGCAGCTTTTTCTTTAGCATCTTCTTTTACTGAATTAACATCAGCTTTGACTTCCTCAATTTTCTGATCTTTCATAGCTTTCAGTTCATCTATTTTATTCTTTTCTTCTTCCATCATGACATGTATTGTTTTGTTTTACGTATTAATTAATAACTGATAATTCTTTTGATTCGTTCCTTAATCTCGTTGATCAATAGAAAATTCCCCTATTACTAAATGAATTAACAATCGCGTAACATTAGATAGCAAATCGGCCCTGTAGCACATACATATAACCATAAAGGCATAACGATCCTGGCAAGTTTCTTATGACGGGCATATTGCCCCGTATATGCCCTGTTGAATGTAAAAAGTATAAAAGGAAGGATAATTCCTGCCAATATAATATGTGTGATCAATATAATGAAATACACATTTCGAATATTTCCTTCATGACAATATTTTGTCTCAGGAGTCGTAATATGATATAAAACATAAGATATTAAAAATACTACAGACAGACACATCGCTAAATATATAGACTTTCTGTGAAGTGAAATATTGCCTGATTTTATCTGATATAAAGCAAACATTAATACAAAAAAAGTGATACCATTGACTGATGCATGAAAAGGAGGCAAAAAACTAAAATCTATGGCAGTGTCGATCTTAAAGCGGCGCATTCCTACTACTACTAAAAGTACAGCAATACTGATCACCCAGGCAATCCTGTTTAATTTTTTTTCTTTCCTTAAAGCTTCGTTTTGATCCGGAATTGAAAAAGATTGTTTAATATCCATCTTGCCTCACTAATTGGGGTTTTTCTCTTTTGTATTCAGGTATAAGAACTGCGCTATGCTGGACCAATTGTTTTACTTCACTTTCTTTAGTAAGATCATAGCCCCGGCGCATAAATCCTTTATTATCTATGATCAATCCATTGACCGTAGTTTTGGAAATACTAAGGGAATCTTTAAGTACAAATATCTTACTAAGGGCTTCATAAACTGTATCTGAGGCGAACATTACAAAATTTCTCTTTGTCAATATCGGACTCAGTTTATAGGTGTTTCTTTGATCTCCCTTCCCACAAATAACTATTCTTACAGCACGGCTGCCATCATTTTGATCATAGAGCGTTTGAACCAAAGTTTTACTTTCTTCGATATTAGTTAATTTATCAGAATTAATAAAAACCCAAACCCTCCCCAATAAGGAATCATGGTTAATAAGTTTATCATTTACAACCACAGGATCTATAACTGAAATATCGATCCGTTGATTAAGTTCTTTCAATGCTTTTAATCTAAACTCAACCCCATTACGAATATATAACCAGGAAATAAAAGGAAGTAATAAAAAGCAAATCATTAAAACCCACACTCCGGGTTTTAACTTATAAAAATTAGAAAGTTTATTCAATGTAAATTTATATTAATGCTGTTTAGGCTCTTCATGGACTTTGTTGTCCATTGGCGCTACATCGTCTTTTTTTGAATGGGTCTCTACAGGGACTTCTATTTTAGTATAACCGTTAGCATTCAATACTTCAATTTGTGCCCTGCTGTCTTTCCAATATGTTCCTTCATCCAAAAATGCTATTATCGCCCACACCAAAAGCAATGTCGGCAATAATACAGTCATAGCTAAACTTTTGACTTCGTATTTCATATGCATAAATTCATAGACAATAAAATATGCTTTATACATACTAAAACCGATCATCGCCGGATACATTAACCATTTAGGTAAGTGGAAGCCTGCTATGATATGGCCATTGCCGATCAAAGCAATGAAAACTTCAATCAAAGTAATGATACCTAATAAAATCATCCCTCTAAAGACAACTTTTTTCCCTTCTTCCAATGACATGCTCATATTAATGACAATTTATTATTATTTTTACAACAGATAGAAAACTAAAAAAACAAATACCCAAACCAGATCCACAAAGTGCCAGTATAAACCTATTTTTTCAACCATTTCATATCCGTTTTTCCTTTTTACATACAGCCCACTCAAGGAATTTAACATAATTATACTTAAAAATATAACACCCGAGAATACGTGAAAACCGTGAAATCCTGTAATAAAGAAGAACAATCCTCCAAAAGCTTTAGGCCCAAAAGATTCCTGGGCTATTTGTCCATTTAAAGGACCAGAAGTAACTTTAAATTTACGTTTGTGAAATTCACCATGTTCCTTATGGATCAGGTATGTATGTCCGGCTGTAAATACATCTTTCTCACCTTTTTCATTCTTCGCTTCAGAACCATCATCATTCAGATAGATACCATCTGTAACATGTGTACCAAATGGATTGGTAGAGACTGTCATATTTTCCTTTGCTATAAGATTGGTCCATTCCCAGGCCTGGCAACCTAAGAACATCAAACCTCCAATGATAGTCAGTCCCATCCATTTCACGACTCCTTTTTTATTCTCACGATGTCCTTCCTGGACTGCCCTAACCATAGTTACAGAGGATAAGATCAATATAAAGGTCATCACAGTAACAAAGATCAAAGGCATATGGTGCAAACCGCCGGGAAAAGTAGAAAAAACTACATCCGGCAGCGGCCAGGTCGGCATACTAAATCTCAGAGCCCCGTAAGCTATTAAGAAACCTGCGAATGTAAATGCATCCGAAACAAGAAAGTACCACATCATCAATTTCCCGTAACTTACCTTGAAAGGTGTCTTACCACCCTCCCAAAGTTCCCGCGTTGTCTCATTGTGGTCATGATGGTCCACTTCAATATGTGAATGTGTATCTGCAGCCATTTATTCTATAATTTAATTCTATATTTCAATAAATATTCTATCGTTGTATTAAAAAAAAGATAAACAAGTAAATCCACAAAATATCGACAAAATGCCAATACTGTGTGGTTAACTGAAATCTTAATAATCTCTTGTTAGTGACCTCATATTTCTGAGCATATGCCTGATATAAAGCGATCGACAGAACACCAATTCCTCCTATTACATGCGCCGCATGCAAGCCGCTTATTACATATACAAAGGATCCTGAGGGATTACCTGCCAGATCTATTCCAATTTGTTGCATAGCAGCCCAACCTTGATATTGAAACATTATAAACATGAATGCCAACGCCAAAGTAGCAATCAGAAAAAGTTTATAGCTTAATTCATTTCCCTTTTTAAAACCTATATAACTCATATGCAGGGTTACACTTGAAAGAAGGATGGTCAGAGAACTATACAAAAATACTGAAGGCAGTTTGAACTCCAGCCAGTTACCTGCGGATTGCCTTACTAAATATGCACTCGTCAATGATACGAACATCATGATGATACTTGCAAAACCTGCCCAGAGAGCAAATTTTACGGGCTGTATCGTACTTTTATTTTCTTCTGTTACCATTGTAGTTGCCATTTAAAATAATTTATCAAAATACACAACTCCAAGAGCAATTGCTAAATAAAATAATGAGGCAAACATTAATTGCAATGCCGCTTTACGAGTACCAACTTTATACAGCTTGTAACCGAACCACGCAAAACCAATTGCTGATACCATCATAAGAACCATAGCATTCAAACCTATCAGGCCGGCATAAAATCCAAAAAGTGCCACGGGAATGAACAAACAAGCATATATAGCAGCATGTATTCCGGTATTCGGATCCCTTTCACCATCTTTGCTTGCAATCAGTTTATACCCTGCTAATTTATATTCATCAAATCCCAACCATCCGATCGCCCAAAAATGAGGAAATTGCCAGATAAATTGAATGGCAAATAAGAAGATACCCATTTGATCAATGTATCCAACTGCTGCTACATTCCCTATTAAAAGAGGAATAGCTCCGGGAAATGCTCCAACCAGAACTGCTGATGGTGAATATCTTTTGAGTGGTGTGTATACAAATGCATAAGAAACCACAGCTAACGCGCCTAGCAGGGACGCTAAAGCACCAAAATAAGCCAGGCAAACCATTCCTATAACCCATAACACACCGGCAACAAATACTGCATGGGATGCTGTCATCCTCCCTGCTGCAAGTGGACGGTCTGCTGTTCTTTTCATCAATTTATCATAATCTTTTTCCAAAACCTCATTCAAGGCATTGGCAGCAGCTGTAATACAAAAACCTCCTATGAAAAGCAATGTAAATTTAAGCCAATTCACAGGTCCGTTTAATGAAGCCAGGTAAGCCATCATAGCAGAAAATACAACAAAGATAGTCAGCTTATGCTTGAATAGAATAGCATAGTCCATCAACCAACCCGGATGACTTTCCTTAATACTATTTACCGCTTCTTTAGACATTGTTATAATCTGAATGAATTTTATTAATGTGTGACTTCCTCACCATCTTCATATGGAGTGGTCTGTGTAATAAATTCTTTTCCGTCTTTACCATAATCGTATGCCCATCTTTCCACCTTTGGTAGTTTTCCGGGCCAATTGCCATGCACCGGATGGATAGCGGTGGTCCATTCCAATGAATTAGCACCATATGGATTCCTTTCGGTAACTTTTTTGCCTCTCCACATACTGTAGAAAAAGTTGAACACCCACAATAACTGTACAAAGAATACAAATATCGCAGCGATTGTGATAAATTTATTCATATCAGCCCATCCGGAAAAAGCATCAAAATTATCGAATCTGTAATATCTTCTTGGTACACCGGCAATACCTAAATAATGTTGAGGCCAGAAAATACAATATGCTCCGATCATCGTGATCCAGAAATGTATCTTTAATATAGTTTCATTTAAATATCTGCCAAACATTTTAGGATACCAATGTGCTATCCCGGCAAACATCCCAAAAAATGCAGAAACACCCATCACGATATGAAAGTGGGCTACCACAAAATAGGTATCATGCAAAGGAATATCAAGTGCAGAGTTTCCAAGAAAGATCCCTGTCAAACCGCCCGAGATAAAGAAACTGACGAAACCAATACAATATAACATCGGCGCATTGAGTCTGATATTCCCACCAAATAAAGTAGCGATCCAGTTAAATACTTTTACAGCAGAAGGTACAGCTATGATGAGTGTAAATATTACGAAAAAGTTAGATATGAATGGATTTACACCCGACATAAACATATGATGCGCCCAAACAATAAATGACAGAAATGCAATCGCTAATATTGAAAATACCATTGCTTTATATCCAAAAATTGGTTTTCTGGCATGTACCGACATCACCTCAGAAACAATACCCATAGCCGGAAGTATAATAATATAAACTTCAGGATGTCCTAAAAACCAAAATAAATGCTGATATAAAATGGGACTTCCACCTACATTTTGCAATGCGGCACCCTGGACAAAGATCTCACTCAAGTAAAAACTGGTGCCCATACTTCTATCGAATAATAATAAAAGAACACCTGAGAATAATACAGGGAAAGATAAAACACCTAAGATGGCAGTAACTAAAAAAGCCCACATCGTAAGCGGCATATTCCACATGGTCATACCCTTGGTTCTAAGGTTCAATATGGTGGTTATATAATTAATCCCACCGAGTAATTGTGAAACGATAAAACATGACATACTTACGATCCACAAGGTCATTCCGCTTTTAGACCCCGATGAAGCCTGAGGCAATGCACTTAAAGGAGGATAGGCTGTCCATCCACCTGAGAATGGCCCTGTACTTAAAAATAATGAAGCCAGCAATACCAAACCTGCCAGAAAGAAAAACCAATACGACATCATGTTTAGTAAAGGAGAAGCCATATCGCGTGCTCCCACCTGCAATGGAATGAGGAAATTACTGAATGTACCACTTAAGCCGGCTGTTAATACAAAAAAGACCAGGATCGTACCGTGCATTGTCACCAATGCCATATAAAATTCCTGTGATAGCGAACCTATTCCTGCATCATTGACTATGATCCATTGCCCTAAAAGCGGCTTTAACCATGTCATATCAGCTTCCGGGAAACCCAATTGAAGCCTGAATATGATAGACATGGCTGCACCGATTACAGCCCAAATAACACCGGTAATTAAAAATTGTCTGGAGATCATCTTATGATCCAAACTAAATATATAAGTGGATATAAAACTGGATTGATATTTATCACCTTCGTGATGATCATGAAAATGGTCATCTAACCCTGTTCTCTCAATCAACTCATCGATTTCATGACCAACTTCTACCTTATGATTAGACATATCTAAAATTATTTATATTGATGTATTATTGTATTTTAACTTCTATTTTACCTGAATCAGCACTATAAACTGCAGGTTTAACATCAGCACTATCTTTTTTAACAGTGGCATCCATAGGGATCACTTTTCCTTTCAATGGATCATCGTCTTTACCTCTTACATTTGCCATATAATAGGATGCCTGGCTTTTGTTCCATGCTTCATATTGTTTCTGAGTCACTACTCTAACTGCCCTTCTCATAGCAAAATGACTATCACCGCAAAGTTCTGCACATGCTAATTCAAAAGTAAAGGCTTCCCATTTCTTTTTTCCACCCGGTTCCATAGGATCAGCCGGTACGTTCCATTCAGGATATTTCCTCAAATTCATTTTATACTCCTCAGTGGTCATAGTTGGTGTAAATACAAAATAGGTTGGCAGCCCTGGCACTGCATCCATTTTTACTTTATGATGCGGCAAGTAAAAACTATGTAAAACATCACGCGCTGTGATCCTTACCCTAACTTTTCTACCTTTTGGAAGCACTAATTCATCCGGTTTGAAATCATCCCAATTTTTTGGGTCATTCCAATCCTGTCCAAGGTCATTCGTAGCAGAAGTTAATTTAAAGTCCCTGCTACCCAATTTTCCGTCCAGACCGGGATATCTCAGGATCCATGCAAACTGCATCCCTGTAGCCTCTATCTCAATATGATTATCATTGGGTACCACATCAGCCATAACTTTGTTCCAAACTACAAGCCCATTAATAACAAGATAAGCCATCACTACAGCAGGAGCAGCTGTCCAGATAACTTCAAGCTTATTGTCATGAGGCATATACAAAGCCTTTGCACCTTTTTTATATTTATATCTCCAAGCAAAGTAAAAAAGTAATATATGTGTAATGATAAAGACAATTCCTGTCGACCATAGCGTAACATCAAACAATCCATCTATGAAACCTGCGTGTTCTGAAGCAGGCAGTAAGGGGCCATAACCCAACATATAGTTTTTATAATAATATGCTGAATAGATCGATGCAAAAAGAAATACGATCATAAAAGCTAATAAAGCCCAGCCTGTATTATTGTTAGATTGTTCTAATGCGGCTTCTTCCCCTTTTATCCTCTTGATCATTTCGTTGATCTTTGACATTTGGAAGACCACCAAACCTACAAGTATCAAACAACCAAAGATTATTAATTCTGTCATTGAAATTGGTTATTTTTTGTTATATATGAACTTAGTCATTAATTTATTACTGTACATGATGTTGCAAACTTTCCGGCAAGAATGGATCATTTTTAGCTTTTAATGAAACCTTCGCCAAATGTGTAAAAGAAACAAAGATAAATAAAGCTAAAAAACCCAGCATTGTACCCAATTCCAACAAACCCGGAATTGTAAAACCGGCTGTAAAATTGCTTGTATGTTCTATAGCATGTCCTGCCGCTTCACCGGTATGTTCCGTGTTAGCACCCATTTTTTCCATCGCTTCATGTGCTGTGTGTAATGTTCCCGGTTTGATCATTTGAAAAAAGTCCCACCAGTGACCGAAGAATACAACTGTACATACAAAAACCAAAGATCCGATCTTCCTTTTTGTATCATTTCTTATGAAGATTAAAAATGGCAGCACAAAATTCATGACTAAATTAGCCCAAAATAAAACCGGATAATGCAACATACGCTGATTAAAATAAGTAGTTTCTTCACCATTATTACCGTACCAGATCAACATAAACTGGCTAAACCATAGATAAGTCCAGAAAATACTGAATGCAAAAACCATTTTACCGAGGTCATGTAAATGTTCTATCGTTACAAATTTCATAAATCCCTGACTTTTCAGAAATATCAATGTAAGAATTGTGATGCAGAACATACTTACTACCCATGAAGCTGTAGTATACCATGCAAACATGGTGCTATACCAATGTGCGTCAACTGACATGATCCATTGCCATATCATAGCAGCACTTGAGAACCCGGCAATAGGTAAAAATATGGCCGCATTCACTTTCATTTTATTGTATTCTTTTACGTCGTTGGTCCCTCCATTGTTATCCTGCGCGACTGACAAAGCTCTCATTTTATAAGCAAAGTAGATCCAAGCGCCTAACACAATAATGGTTCCCAGAGTATACCAGGTAGGATTTAAAAAAGATGATTTGCCTTTTAAGATCACGTCATTGGCAACATCACCTATATCTGCCCAGTGATAAAGGTGATGAAAATGTCCCCAAACACCTGCTACGACCACCAACATGAGTATGATTCCAACCATCATAAATAAAGAATAAGCTTCCCATAATCTTTTAAAAACCACATACCAACCGGCATAAGTAAGAATACCCATACAGATCAAAAATAATGATGCAAATCCTATACCTGTGAAAAACAAAGAATTATGTAAAAAATTTGTCCAAAATCTGGTATGTAAAACATCATCGTTGAACCATGTCCAAGTCATACAGAATACGCCCAATACCATAAGGACGATTAAAAATGTTTTGTATTTCGAACTAAATATAAATTGATCCATGTTCTTTACTTAATTTTGAGTCGTTTTGATATGCTGATTAAGCATGATATTTAGTGTTTTACTACAGTTGTATCAACTGTAGCTTTCACAAGTTTAATGATCTCTTCTTCATCAATACTATTTTCAGATCCATTTCTTACTGAAACAATCAAATCTGTTTTATTCAGCGTATTTTCTTTTTCGTCATATTTCAATCCTTTAGATATGGCTTGCAATGCACGGATATATTGGATCACTTCCCATCTTTCCTGATAAGAAAGTTTATCAGCATATGACCCCATTACATTTTTACCATACATAATGGCGTGATACATTCTGCCATTGGAAGCAGCCACGAATTCATCACTCGTAAGTATTGCCGGCTGTGCAGGATATTTTCCATCATCACGCACTAAATAACCATTTCCATCTCCTTTCTCTCCATGACATATTCCACAATAAATGTCATATAAAAGTTTTCCCTGAGCAAGGCTGGCTTTCGTGATCCGATAAGGATTCAATTTAATTTCATTCTGTGCCCTGGTCCTTTCTTCTTCAGTATCTTTATAATAATATGGTACTGCTCCATTGATAGTTTCAGTTTCAAACCTACCCGCAACATCATCCGGAATATCTCCACCACTGAATTTACTTAATCCAACAAATCCTCTTGGTATGGTTCCCGGGACAGGTGATCGTGGCTGGGACAGATTAATGTACCCTTGCAGATCCCACCTGTTGTAATAGAAATAATCCACGGAATTAGCTTCATAAGCAATGGAGTGCCCCATGTCCTGCATATATTCATGGCCGGTATTGTTTCCACCCGCTGGGCCACAGCTCTCAAGCAGAAAGATACTAATCAAGACAAGCAAAGCTGCAAAGAATGATATTTTATTATTTTTCTTCATTTTCAAATTTTGCTTTTAAACTAATTTGGTGTCAACTAATGAGGCACCTTGGTTTTCAAAAAATGATCTTAAAGAAGACCTTTGTTCTTCATCTACATCTGATATATCAAAAGAAATACAGAATTTATCATCTGTGATTCTATCATGTAATGTTTCTGCTTTTACACCGGGTCCCAGGCCGCATACCGTATAAAACGTTACCACCATTCCAATTGAAGCAAATAAAACTGTCAACTCAAATAAAATAGGTACAAAAGCGGGGAAAGAAAAATAAGGCTTACCACCATAGATAGTAGGCCAATCTCTTGTAAATATCCAGGTCATTCCTAAAAATGCCGTCAATGTACCGGTTAATCCATAGAAAAAGCCCGCGATATGCAATCTTGACTCTTCCAATCCCAATAATGGATCGAGTCCATGCACAGGAAAAGGAGAATAAACATTGTCAATTTCTAAATGGGCTTTATTAGCATAAGCTACTGCTGCCAACAATTGGGTTTCGTCATCAAATAACCCAAATAATATTTCTTTATTCTTGAATGCCATAAGCTTAACAATATTTCTATTTAATGATGATCTACATGAACCTCTTCCGCAGAATGGCTGTCACCGTGACCTAAATTTTTACCTCTATACTGATCTCCGGCTGATTTCAAAATAGATTTTACCTCAGCTATTGCAACCACCGGAGCTATGCGTACGAATATTAAATAACAAGTAAAGAATATGCCAAAAGTACCCATATATATACCTACCTCATTCCAGGATGGGTAGTAATAACTCCAACTTGACGGAAGATAATCACGGGATAAGGTACTTACAATGATCACAAATCTTTCAAACCACATACCAATATTCACAAAGACTGACATGAAAAATGTCCACCACAGGCTTCTTCGGATCTTCTTGGACCAGAACAATTGTGGTGACAAAACATTGCATGCCATCATAGCAAAATATGCCCACCAGTAAATCCCTGTAGCACGGTTAGCAAATGCAAATTGCTCATATACATATTGTGAGTACCAGGCAATAAATAATTCTGTCAAATAGGCCACCCCAACGATGGTACCTGTCAGCAGGATCACTTTATTCATTGATTCTATATGATTGACCGTAATATAATCTTCCAGTTTCAATGCTTTTCTGGTTACCAACATTAAAGTTTGTACCATAGCAAAACCGGAAAAAATGGCTCCTGCAACAAAATAAGGAGGGAAAATGGTTGTATGCCAACCCGGTATAACTGAAGTTGCAAAGTCAAAAGATACAATCGTGTGAACTGATAAAACTAATGGTGTAGCTATTCCTGCCAATACAAGACTCAATGATTCGAAGCGCTGCCAATGTTTAGCGGCACCGTTCCATCCAAATGACAAAAAGTTATAAAGTTTTCTTCGGAATCCTACAGCCCTATCCCTCAATGTGGCAAAGTCAGGAACAAGACCTGTATACCAGAACAATAATGAAACTGTAAAATAAGTCGATATCGCAAACACGTCCCAAAGTAAGGGTGAGTTAAAATTGACCCACAGTGGCCCCCTTGTATTAGGCAAGGGTAAAAAGTAAAACAATAGCCAAATACGACCAACGTGGATCACAGGGAATACTGCAGCACAAATAACCGCAAATATCGTCATCGCCTCTGCTGCCCGGTTAACACCAGTCCTCCACTTTTGTCTGAAAAGTAGCAAGATAGCAGATATCAAAGTTCCTGCATGTCCTATTCCAACCCACCAAACGAAATTAGTAATATCATATCCCCATCCTATGGTCCTGTTAAGGTTCCAGGCGCCAACTCCATAATAAATATGCCATCCAACACAAAATACAAAAATGGCTAAAAAAGTTACAGCAAAAATAAATCCTATGATCCAATGCAGGCTGGGAGCTTTTTCAGAAGGAGCACATATATCTTCAGTGATCTGATGATATGTTTTACTCCCCATTATTAATGGCTCCCTAAGCGGTGAAACAACTATAGACATATTCGATTTATTTTACTAATGTTTATAATATTCTTTAATTATTACGGTATAATTATCTGATAAAGATAAAGTTATGCCAGTTCTGCATTTTTGTTAGTTAATCTCATTTTGTAACCAACTTTAGACAAAACATTGATCTCTTCCAAAGCAAAATAAGTAGTTGGCTCTGCCCACTCCTTATTAAGTATACCGTCTTTGATATTTTGATCTCCAAATGCAATTACTCCTGCGGGACATGCTGTCATACATGCTGTTTTTATATCAGTTTCCTTTAATGGACGTACTTCAATTTTTGCTCTCAATTTGCCTTCCTGAATTCTTTGTATACACATGGAGCATTTCTCGATCACTCCTCTTGA
This sequence comes from Saprospiraceae bacterium, assembly GCA_043753405.1. Classification (GTDB taxonomy): domain Bacteria; phylum Bacteroidota; class Bacteroidia; order Chitinophagales; family Saprospiraceae; genus Parvibacillus. The sequence goes on from JAYUWT010000591.1 coordinate 17,665, forward strand.
ACGAACTGTTACATCAGGATTTAAGACCATTCTGGTCAGATTATCCTCATAAAATAATGTCTCACCATCAGGCATCACATTTTTCTCATTTCTACCAAAGAGGTCAGCGGTCGTGAAATCCGACCAGTTAAATCTTCTAACCTTATAAGGACAGTTATTAGCACAATATCTGGTGCCAACGCATCTGTTATAAGCCATTTGATTTAATCCTTCAGCACTATGGTTTGTCGCATTTACCGGACAAACATTTTCGCAAGGAGCATTATCACAATGCTGGCACATCATTGGTTGATAGAATACATTAGGAGATTCCACATCACCATAATAGTATCTGTCAATCCTTAACCAGGTCATCTCATGATGACGGTGAACTTCATTTTTGCCAACAATGGGTACATTATTCTCTGAAACACATGCAACCTGACAGGCTCCGCAACCGGTACATGAGCTCAGATCCACACTTAATCCCCAATGATGCCCTTGTTTGTAAAGATCATTATGGCCAGGATACATAGTCTCACTGTTTAAATGAGTAGCCTCAGCCCTGAATTCTTTTAATTCCTTAACTTTCTCAGCGAAATTTGATACATCAGCTGATTTCAGGATGCTTCTTCCTGTTAAAGATCCCTGATATCCTGTGCCCAATGTCATCAATGCTTTTTCATCAACATTGATCGTGTTATTGCTTTTATCTTTGCCCTGTACACCAAGTGTATGATGGTGCTGAACAGATGCATAATGTTTATCTGCTCCTCCTGAAGGAGTGATCTCCACCTTATCATTCCAGTATCTTACATTTCCATCTGCATCTCTGGATAAGGTATTTATCACATAGTTGCCTACATTTTTTGCAGATGCATTTCCTTCCTTACGTCCATAACCCAGAGGTATTGCCACAGTATCGGACATTTGTCCAAATTGCCTGACTATCGGAATATTATCAATTGAGAATTTACCAGATTTGAACTGGACGTAAAGTCCATCTTTCGCAAGGTCTTTATAATATTCAAATCTACTGTCCCCATCCCATTTCAGGGGAATATGAACCACACTGGTCCATACTGCTCTTGTAATCGGATCAGGCATCTCCTGCAACCATGGATTGTTGGCATATGTTCCATATCCAATCCCTAATGGCTCGTAATATTTTACTTCAAGTCCCTCAGTTGGTTTGGTCACTGATGCTGTCAGGCCGGCGATATCAATTGAAACTGCCCCTACCCCGCCTTGTCCGCTCAGCTCCACCAATCCATCATGAAGGGTATTGTCCCAGAAGCTTTGGAATGATGAAAATTCATTTTGAAGTGAAAATAAACTTGTTCTCCATTGCTCCTGAATAAACAAAGCATAATCTACAACAGGTGATTTAGCCCAGGTCAATAAAGAAGCCTCTGCTTGCCTGGTCTCG
>JAYUWT010000592.1:0-6709 GCA_043753405.1 Saprospiraceae bacterium
ATAAATTCCAATTAGTTGAAAGTGGAGAGCGGAGAGTGGAGAGTGGAAAGTTGAGCAAGGACTTTATTTAGCTTACACATTTTATTGCTGTATCCGGAATAATTTATCTCACTTTGGTGCCAGTCTCCTGACTTGTCCCCTTTAAAAACTACATTAATAATTAATAATTTATAATTAACAACTATTTACAACTTATTCTGATTGATCATTTCTGTTAATTCATCGCGGTAATTTTTACCGATCGGAATGAGCTTGGATTGATTTTTTTCAATTACTTCTACCATGTTGCCGATTACAGCATTGATCTTATCAATGGACACAATAAAGGACCGGTGGATCCGGATGAACTTGTCGGCCGGAAGTTTTTCCTCAAGACTTTTCATCGTTTGCAAGGTTATTACTCTTGTAATATCAGTCCGGATGATGACATAATCTTTTAGCCCTTCGATATATAAAATGGCATCATAATTGATCTTTATTAGTTTTTTATCAGCTTTTACAAATATATATTCCGGCGCATTGACCTTTGTTTCATATTTGATCTCAGGTTTGGTATTGAACTCCTCTCTTGCTTTGGAGATAGTCTTGCTAAACCTTTCCATGGAAACGGGCTTGAGTAAATAATCGAGAGCATCTAATTCGAAGCCCTCTACAGCAAAGCTTGGATAAGCGGTACAAAACACTACTACTGGTGGATTTTCCAGGGATTTAAGAAACTCTATGCCGGTTACTTCCTGCATCTGAATATCTAAAAACATTAGGTCCACCTTTTCGTTTTTTAAAACCTCCAACGCCTGATGGGCACTCTCACAGCGGTCTATCAACCTTAGGTCGGGCATTTGTTCGATATAGGTTTCTAAAATGTCCAGTGCCAAAGGTTCGTCATCTACGATTAATACATTGATCATACTTATTTATATTTTATTATTATCCAGTTGCAATACAAGGTCGGTGCTGTAAATATCGTCATCTTCCTTTATTTTTATTTTATAATTATTATTATAGACAAGGTCTAGCCTGTCTTTTACATTTTTAAGTCCGATGCCGCCCGGTGCTTTAAGTGACTTCGTTTCCAATAATCTCATCGGCTTGCTGTTCTCCAGAATAAAATGGATCTCATCTTCTTCTACTTTTATATCCAGATATACATGGCCGGTAGGATGGATACTGTTGATACCACCGTGTTTAAAACTATTTTCAACAAAATTAATAAAGATCAGAGGTGCTATAAATTTATTTTCCAGATCTCCTGTAACATTGAGGTACACGTCCATTTTATTACCAATTCTGAGTTTTTCAAGGTCAAGGTAATTGCGCAGGTAATTGATCTCTTTTTCCAGCGGTACCCGTTTTTCGTTACATTCATATAACATATATCGCATCATTTCACTCAATTTTATAACCATGGTAGGCGCCATGTCAGATTTCTTGAGGGTCAATGCATATAAGCTATTAAGGATGTTGAACAGAAAATGTGGGTTGATCTGCGATTTAAGAAACTTTAATTCAGTTTGGATCTGTTCCGTTTTTAACTCTTGTTTTTCACTAGCATTTCTGACCCATTGTGAACTAATGAAAAATACGGTAGAAGCAAGGGCAATAAAGAAATGTAGGACAAAAAGTATGATCTGTCCCTCAGTAAGTAAGTCGTTTTGTTTAGCTAGAAACCCGGTAAGTAACCAGAATTGAAATACTACCCTTGCAAGCGTTACTATTAACACAAGTGATATCAAATAGATCAGATATACCAGGACCTTATTACTTACTAAAAACCTGGGAACCAAATAATAGATATTGGCATATACCAGAACCATAAAGAAAAAGACCTGGCCGATATTCAGGATCAAAGTATAAAGAATAGATGAGTCGCGTTGTTTTATGAGGAACAGGAATATGAATAACCCTGCCCAGAAGGCAGTGTGATAAACAATCTTAGAGGTTAATAGCCTGTAAAGAATAAAAAATCTGTTCTTAATCTTATCTTCCACAAATACTTTTACTATAAATATCAAAGATAAGACTTCAGTTTTGGAATTCAACCTTTTATAGATTAATGGCATTAAAAAGGCGACATGGGAAGTCAGAGGGCAGAAATCAGACACTCTAGATGCTAGATTCTAGACTCTAGACTCTAGATTCTAGAAATATACAAAAAATAGAAATTATCTAAAATTAGAAGATTAAAATAAGATTAGAATGAAAAGTCAGTGGGTAGAAATCAGAGGTCAGAGGCCAGATATCGGGAGTGCGAAAATCATTAATGCTATACATAGTAACGGGAAATGATTTAACCACCAGGTTGAATGTTTTAAAAAGAGCATTAATTATCCAATATATAAAAGGTTTCAATCAGCGTTTCATTTACAATAAAATACTTCTCTTAAATTGCTACATTTGTCTCTAATTTTCTAAAATATTCGATTGATTATAGTTACTTGGGATCTGTGTTTACGATACCAATTGTTTGCATCATTCTCCAATAAATAATAAATAATTTTACATGAAAAATTTGTCTTTGATCCTGAATGGAATTCTGGCTCTTGCCGTTGCAGTCTTATATTATTTGCATTTTAGTCAACCTAAACAAGTTACTACAGTGAAAACTCCAGAAGGTAAAGATACCTTAATAAGTATCCAACCGGTATCGGAGGAAGAAAATCGAGGCTCTAAAATCCTGTATGTGGATATTGATACGATCAATCGTAAATACAACTTTATCAAGACCCAAAAAGCTGCTATGGAAAAACAAGGTGCCCAGGCTGAAGCTACACTCAAATCTAAAGCTCAGGTACTTCAAAATGAGATTATAGAGTATCAGAAAAAAGTACAAGCAGGTGAGCTTACCCAACAACAGGCGCAGACCATTGAAAAAAGTCTTGGTGAAAAACAACAAGCACTGGCCATGCAAGAACAAAAATTGTCTGATCAACTTATTGACAAAACCAATAAGATCCAGGCTGAGCTTAATAAAAGAATGAAAAAAGAACTGAAAGTCTATCTTGATCAATATCAGGCTGATTATATCATGGGCTACACTGAAGGAGCTAACATCCTCTTAACCAATCCAAAACTTAATATTACAAAGGAGGTTTTGAAAAAACTAAATGCCCCTTCAAAGAAATAATCAATGAGTTTTATTCTTGAGTCAAAATTTTCACCTACCGGAGACCAACCGGAAGCTATCAAAAAGTTGATAGACGGGATCTCACGTGGTGACAGGGCTCAGGTATTGCTTGGTGTGACCGGTTCGGGTAAAACATTTACAATGGCCAATGTCATCAGGGAGCTTGACAGACCAACGTTGATACTTACACACAACAAGACATTGACTGCACAACTGTATGGAGAATTCAAAGAATTTTTCCCGGAAAATGCTGTTGAATATTTTGTATCCTATTATGATTATTATCAGCCGGAAGCATACTTGTCAGTTTCTGATACTTTTATAGAAAAAGACCTTTTGATCAACGAGGAAGTTGATAAATTAAGGCTTCGTGCCACATCCTCCCTGTTGTCAGGAAGGAAAGATATAATAATCGTAGCTTCTGTATCGTGTATCTATGGTATGGGTAATCCGGATGCATATAAAAACAGCATCATCAGGTTGGAAAAAGGGCAATTGGTATCCCGTAATTCTTTTCTCTATAAACTTGTTGACAGCCTCTATGCCAGGACAGAAGCTGTCCTCACCAGGGGGCATTTCCGGGTCAAAGGTGATATCGTAGATATTGCCCTTTCTTATGTCAATACCGGATTAAGGATCCATTTTTACGGAGATGAAATTGAGGAAATAGAAATGCTTGAAATAGAAACGGGAAAAGCCATCAAGAAGCTGGACGTGGCAGCTGTGTTTCCGGCAAATCTTTACGTGGCACCGAAAGATAAATTGCATGAGATCATCCGCACCATTGAACATGAGTTGCAAGAACATGAATCCTATTTGGAAACAGAGAATAAGTTTCTTGAAGCCAAAAGGATCCATGAAAGGACACAATTTGATCTGGAAATGATCAAAGAATTGGGTTATTGCAGCGGTATTGAAAACTACTCCAGATTTTTTGATGGAAGGGAGCCAGGAGCCAGGCCATTTTGTCTACTCGATTATTTTCCTGATGATTATCTGATGATGATCGATGAAAGCCATGCGACTATTCCCCAATTGCGTGGGATGTGGGGTGGTGACAGATCACGTAAAGTCAATCTGGTCAATTATGGATTCAGGCTGCCGTCCGCTATGGATAACAGGCCTTTGAATTTTAATGAATTTGAAACATTGATAAATCAGGTGATCTTTGTATCAGCAACTCCCGGTGATTATGAATTGGAACAAACGGAAGGAGATCTTGTGGAACAACTTATCCGGCCGACAGGTTTACTTGATCCACCTATTGAGGTCAGACCAAGCGTAAATCAAATAGATGACCTCCTGGAAGAGGTTGCTTTGAGGGTGGAAAGAAATGAACGCATCCTGATAACCACATTGACTAAAAGAATGGCTGAAGAACTGGCACGATATTTTCAAAATCTTCAGATAAAAACCAAGTATATCCATTCAGAAGTGGATACTATGGAACGTGTGGAAATACTTAGAGATCTGCGTATTGGTGAATTTGATGTACTGGTAGGAGTAAATTTATTGAGGGAAGGACTGGATCTGCCGGAAGTATCCCTCGTAGCAATCATTGATGCAGACAAGGAAGGTTTTCTGAGAAATGCCCGGTCGCTAACCCAGACAGCAGGACGTGCAGCAAGGAACGTCAATGGAATGGTAATATTTTATGCGGATAAGGTTACTGCTTCTATGCAGAGGACCATAGATGAAACAAACAGAAGACGTTCAATTCAAATGGAGTATAATCTTAAATATGATATCACCCCGGTTACCATGGCTAAGACCAAAGAAGAGATAATGGCCAGGCAATCCATTCTGGATATTCGTGGTAAGGGTCAGCAAAATTATTACCAGGAGGCAGAGAAACCTGACATTGCAGCCGATCCGATCGTTGCAATGATGAGCAGGGAACAATTGGAAAAACTCATGCGTGAAACAGAAGATAAAATGAAAAAATCAGCTAAGGATCTTGATTTTATTTCCGCTGCACAATATCGGGATGAGCTGTTTGCGTTGAAGAAAAAATTTAAAGAGGCATTTTAAAAATACATCATGGTCATATTTACAGGGTTTTGTTTTAATAATAGTGTTAAACGATTATCACTTGTTGGTTTACTTTTTTTATGTACATATACATTGAATTTCGCAGCAAAACCAGATAGCAAAAATGTACTTATACTGGAGATCCGAGGAATGACCTTTGAAATGCTTGAACGGGCATATGCACCAAATATCAAATATTTAATTAAAAATGGATTTCTTGCCTCTATTGCTTACCGGGATCCTGAACAGCCTGAAAGCGAAAGAAGGCCCCGATTATCGAGCAGGAGGGCGTTGGGTAGGATGGTTCAATGTTATGATTCTGTAGGAGTTTTTAGTTCTTCGTTAAACACAGTGGGAATTTTTAATGATACCATACGTGGGCCCTTTAGTTTACTACGTAAAAACTTTCGATCTAATGAGTCGATGGTTAAGGATTTCATTAATTCCAACAATGGGTCAAATGTTCGATTTTCTTTTCTCTCCTTCAGGACTTTCAGTCCAAAACCGCAATACCTGGATAGGGAACAGATCAATGAACTGACCACGATCGATAGTTTGATCGGCATAGTTTTCAAAAGTTACCAGGAAAAAGTCAAGTGGGATCAAACTACAGTAATGGTAATTACAGATGGAAATGCAGGTCATAAATATACAGAAACAGAGTTGTATACTAATACACCTTTAATAATAAAAGGGCCATCTGTTCCCAATCATCATGATCCTGAAAGGAAAGTACCAATGGAAGAAGTGATGGGCCTGGCAGCAGACCTTCTTGGGATTAAATGCAGTGATACCACCGTCATTGGTACCAGGGTTTTATTGGCAAGGACGGATAGCACATCTGCTCCAAACAAAGTATTTTTTAATCGACCTGATATCCTTATTTATCCGGTCGCCAATAGAAATCAGATCAATATCGAATTGCTCGCAGACAATGAATCAGCTAAAATATTTTATACTATCAATGGGGTTGATCCGATCACAAACGGCATAGAATACAAAGATCTTATTGAGATCAAAGAAGCAGGGGTCTATACTATCAAAGCCGCCACATATTTTAATTTTACCTGGTCTTCTATCACAGTGCAAAATGCTGTATTAAGGCTCAATCTTCGAAGCATTGAAATAGATCCCATGCCTGACGCAAAATATTTGTTCGATGGTGCGGATGAATTGGTTGATCAGGATACGGCAGAACTGAGTTTTGCTGCTGATAAATGGTTGGGATTCCAAGGTAAGGATGTTAACTTTTTGTTCAATTTTGGTGTAAAACGTCTTGTGCATAAAGTAGATGTTTCAGCATTGCAGGATCATAATTCGTGGATCTTCCTGCCAAAAAAGATTACTATTTTTGTTGGTGATGACCCCAATAATATGATAGAGGCGGGCAGTATGTCATATGAAGCAGCAAAAGATGTTGACAAAAATATAAGGAAGCATTTTATAATTCCAATTACAAATGAATTTATAGCTACCCTTCCGCGTAATTTGGTCAATAAGAAGAAAAAATCACGGTGCCTGAGTATTAAATATTTATCGGTCAAAGTGGAAGCA
>JAYUWT010000593.1:0-2666 GCA_043753405.1 Saprospiraceae bacterium
AATTGCCAATGGTGCAGTTACATTTAATAAGCTTGCACCAAGCACACCCGGTACCCTCCAAATATTAAAATGGAATGGTTCCATATGGGCCCCGGGCGCAGAAAGTACAGGTGCTACCTATACTGCCGGTACAGGAATATCCATACTTAATAATGTCATTTCAAATACAGGTGATCAAAGTGCAACCAATGAAATACAAACATTGAGCTATAATAGTAGTGCCAATCAATTGAATTTATCTTTAGGAGGTGGCGCCGTTACTTTGCCCTATCTATTGCCGGCCACAAATTTTGCCGGAGATGTAACGGGACAATCAAACAATTTACAAATATCTGCAAATGCTGTGGGCACAACCGAAATTGCTGATAATGCGGTTACTAATGCAAAAATGGCTGATAATGCTATAAACACCGCAGAATTGGCCAACAACGCTGTAACTAACTCTAAAATAGCTGATAATGCTGTAGGTACTCAAAAAATAAATGATGGAGCAGTGGGTTTGGTAGATTTAGCGTCGCCTACTGGAAAAGATGCGATAGGCAATACAGTCTTAAAATGGAATGGAACAGCTTGGGGTTATGATCAAATAACAATTGACAACTTCATCTCCGCAAGTAACGTTGCTGTTTCACAATATGCTGGTAGCGTTAGTGGTAGTATAACCTTAGGGACAAGTGGTTTAAGATGGGGTACCTTATATACCACTACAAATCCAAATGTAGCATCGGATAGAAAACTTAAAAAGGATATAGGAGATTTAGCCTATGGCTTGAATCAAGTATTAAAAATGAAGCCAATTGACTATCACCTATTGACTGAAAAATATTCACAAAAGAAACATCTGGGATTCATTGCCCAGGAAATGGACCTTTTAGTACCTGAAGTGGTTGAAAAGCAAATTACGGATGGTAAAGAATTGTATGGAATAAAATATTCAGAACTTATTCCTGTGCTTGTCAAAGCCATCCAAGAGCAACAAAAAATGATCGATGATCTAAAATCTGAAGTGAATGCAATGAAAGCATCCAATGCTAACACATCATTAAGTGCAAATAAGAAATAAACGCTTAGCCATTGATTAGACATCATTCAGTCAGAAGGTAATTAGGTTTTAAAGGAGGTAAGTTGTAATAATTTACCTCCTTTTGTTTTAGGTAAAAATCTGCTCAGTATTGGCAAAGTCGCTAATGATAATTTTAGATAAAGGAATCATCACAGGTCGTCGGACAATCGATTATCAGACTATCCCGAATTTAGTCCAAATCATCTTGCTATCATAAATTATTATTTAAATCAATATGCTGGAATCATGTATCTGATGAAGACATACCTTTCGCAGCAAACCTTATTAAATACATCATCGTCGCATACCATTGGTACTTCCTTCACAACCTATTCCCTCCTGTTTTGATGATATGGGTCAGCTTTTGGTGAGGTCACCTGATCAAGTGGTAAAAACCTTTTCATCGCATTGAATACCGTTGATTTATAGACAGAATTCGAATCAGACTTTTAAGTCCATTATAAAGATAGAGGGCACCCCCGGCAAAATCGAATTCAGTGCCACCACTGCAATTATTAAAGAGGTCTTGATCTACAATCAGTGGGGACAATTACTATCAATAAGCAAAACAGATACTGGCTCTGATATTAAATTACCAATACATACACTGCCAGTGGGTGTCTACTCTATCAAAAAATAAGAACCGCACGGAATCAAAGCATCAATCGTTTTGTAAAATCAGCCAATTAATTTTTTAAATAGTATATAAAGCTCAGAGATCAAAAGATCATTCATCGCCTTCTAATTAAATTAATTAATTATTATTTATTACTTTAACAAAACCATGGCTACGGTTGCTTTTTACCTTAACAAATAAAACTCCTGTATAATCAAGGTCCTGGATTCTGAATAAATGATTATCCGTTACCGCATCTGATTTACTCCCCCTTATTGTTCTTCCCAGTGCATCCATGATTTCAATTTCAACCGGACTAGAATGATCCAGTTTTATTTCGACATTTAAAATTTCATTAAACGGATTAGGGTAGGCACGTATCGATTCACTTGATAAAATATCCAGAGTAGGTGTTGTACCTTTTGGCAACACTAATAGATCATAAGTACCTTTTGCCTGTTGCCAGCCATCTACCACGATATAGTATGTACCCGCCGGAAGATTCTGCGTAATGGTGGACTCTTTAGTTCCGGAATTTCCTCCTCCTGATCCTACAAAATCATTATTGTCACAGGATCTTAAGAGAAGAAGATCTAAGGCAGCAGATTTATTACTGAGTTTGATAGTGCCTTCACCACCCGGCCATACTAATTTGTGTATAGCCTCAGGTCCGGTAGACTGCCACCAGGGATCATTATTATAATTATTTACATTATTTCTACCGTTGGATGTATTGCCTTGAATGGTTTTGCCGATAGGTACCGTAGGGGCATCTCCACAGGCCAATACTCTAAATACAGGTAATGCGGCCGAGGAGGGATTGTAACCATCTTGCCTAAGGTCTGTAGGAGGCATCCAGGTATTACCATCATTGAAGATCTTTTTGATAAATTCGGATTTCTGAGCATTATATGCTCTTAATCCGGGAAAATAATAAGCAGGAGCAGCACTATTAAATCTTGCTTGTACATCAAAACAGAAACATTC
>JAYUWT010000594.1:0-2661 GCA_043753405.1 Saprospiraceae bacterium
TCAAAGCAATTCGAACAAGCTATAGCCCTCCATCCCTCGCATCATCGATGGATTGATCTCCTGGATAAATCCAAACATAATGAAATCGCTGTGATACCACTGCATCCACCAGAAAGCGCTTTTGATAGTGTAAAAAAATTAGAAAGGCTATATAAATCCAGTCAAGCTTCATATCCTATACCGAGGTCATACCATCATTCGTTTTCCGTGATTCAATCTATAAAAATTACCTTAGGAAATGTCCTTGGATCTTTAGCTTCATGGCTTTTTGAATGGATCACTGCTGGTTGGGGAAAGATCGGAGGGTATAAAGATAAAATCTGGACGAATTGGTATAGAAAACGTTTATTCTTAGGCGTGCTCTCCTTGGCCTACATGAGAAATCAGCTTAACAAAAAGAATCTATTTGCTACGTATACTCAGTCCGAAAAAGAATATTATAAGAAACTATTAAAAAACAAACCAGCCCAAAGTGAATTTTTCAGAACGTATAATGGTACGTACAATAATTTAGATCATCCTTTAGAGGGAGCAGCTGGATCAAGATTCCAACGCAATGTATCTCCTGCTTCCAGCAATGCAATATCCCAAGATGATATTTTATTACCCAACCCCAGATGGATCAGCAGATCGTTATTATCCAGGGTAGGTGAAATGAAAAAAGCTCAGCATATCAATATGCTTGCAGCAGCCTGGATTCAATTTCAAAATCATGATTGGGTCAGTCATATCGAACCCTCCGGAAGGGATTGTTATTCCATCGATATTGACTCCGACGATCCGATTCGTTTAAAGTTTAATCAATCAAAATTGTTTGTAGGCAAAACTCCCTCAGATCCTACCCTGACTAAAGATAGTCCTTACCAACACAGCTATATCAATGAAGTGACGCATTGGTGGGATGGGTCCCAGATCTATGGCAGCAATGAAAAAGCTTGTATGAGGATAAGAAGTTTTGTTGATGGGAAATTGATTTTGAACAAGGATGGACATTTACCGGTAGATTCATCGGGTCAAGAAATCACAGGATACCATCGTAACTGGTGGGTAGGTCTCAGTCTGTTCCATACATTATTTACTCTGGAGCACAATGCTATTTGTGATGAACTAAAAAAGCACAATTCAACATGGAGTGATGAGCTCCTATATCATACGGCCAGATTAATCAATGCCGCTTTAATGGCTAAAATACATACGATTGAATGGAATAGCGCCATCAACCCCAATGAAGCGATTTATAACGGCAATCACTCCAATTGGTATGGTCTGCTCACGACGATGTTCAGGAAAAAGGAAGACTGGCATACCGTAGCTAATATCAATATCCGCAACACAGAATTAGGTGGTGTCATAGGAAATCCAATAAAAAAATATAATAATGATTTTGGACTTACAGAAGAGTTTGTTGAGGCATATCGGATTCACTCTATGCTACCAGAATCATTAGAAATAAGGGATATCCATCTTAAAAATAATACTATAGAATTACCTTTTGCATCTACCAGATATAGCGGTTCCGCGAAATGTATTCAATCTTATGGCATGCCAACACTATGGTATTCTTTAGGGAATCAAAACCCGGGACAAGTAGTGTTAAATAATTATCCTCTATTTATGCAAGAATTATCTATCCCCGGCAACCCCGTTTACGATATGGGGACGGTAGATCTGCTGCGGGCTCGGGAGAGAGGTGTACCCAGATACAATGAATTCAGAAGACAATTGGGTCTCAACCCTCTAAAGTCATTGGATGATCTAACTACCGATCAGGAAGTCCTCGAAAAATTGAAGACTATATATGGAAGAGATGAATCCGCTATTGAAAGACTTGATTTTATGATTGGCACGCTGGCTGAATCTCAAAGGCCTTCGGGATTTGCGTTTGGGGAAACCATGTTTCAACTATTTTTATTAAATGCAACCAGAAGATTACAAGCAGATCGATTTTATACAGATTGTTATACTGAACAATATTATACCTCTATCGGTATGAAATGGATCGATACCCATTCCCTCAAAGATATATTACTACGACATTACCCGCAATTGCACCATACGGGGCTTGCGAATGTCATCAATGCATTTGAGCCCTGGGATGAAGACCATCCTATAGATTCTGAGCGCCATCCGCTTAGGGTTTTTGAAAAAGACCTCAATTCAATTCCGGTAAAGGGGAATAAATTAAACAATAAAACTCTAAAAGCAAAATATGAAAAAGATAAGATATAAAAATTTTGACGAGGTGTTGAGGGCTTTGGAAAAAATGGAAAAGTATTCCTTTAAACTTATTGGAGATTGGGATGGGTACCAGCATGTCATGCATTGTGCAAATTCCATACAGTACAGTACCACAGGATACCCCACAGGAAAGCCTTATCTTTTACAAGAAACTTTGGGGAAGACTGCATTTTACTTATTCAAATCCTCTGGGGCTCTGTCACACAATACGAATGAGTTTACACCCGGTGATAAGCCTATTCCTAAAAACGGATTACAATCGGGAATAGATAATTATCGAAGTCAAATCATTCGTTTTTTGGATTGGGACCATCCGTTATGTCCTCATCCCTTTTTTGGCAATTTATCTAAGAATAATTTTATACGCTTTCATGCTATGCATTTTGCCAACCATTTCGAACAGTTTGAGTTTTAAAAGGGATC